>JAFGWA010000027.1 GCA_016937715.1 Candidatus Goldiibacteriota bacterium | reverse complement strand
GGACGCGGACGTTGAAGTAAACCAGGAAATAGAGCTTGTGTTTGACATGAACAAGACGCACTTCTTTGACCCAAAGACCGAATCAGCTTTAGTATAAGGTTCAAATTTGCGCGTGATAGCGAAAATTAAAATAACAGTGGCGGCGGCCTTAATGGCCGCCGCTTTTTCTTATGCCGCGTACGGCGCCGATGCGGTCTCCGCCGATTCAAAACCCAACACGGCATCCCCGCTTTTTATTTCCGGCGACTCCCTTGTTTACGATGATACCGGTTCTGAAATCACGGGCGAGGGCCATATCATCCTTAAACAGGAAGGTACATCCCTTTTCGCGGACAGAATTTACATAAACAATGAAACAGGGGATGTGTCCGCCGAAGGCAATGTGCTTTTTATAAGCGGCGATTCCAAAGTACAGACAGACCGCATGTATTACAACATAAAAACAAAATCCGCTTACACCAAAGACGTTCATCTGATAAGGCATCCGTGGATAGCTCGCGGCAAAAAAATGATGAAAGACGGAAAAAAGTGGGAGCTTGAAACGCCTGTTTTCACTACCTGCGACAGGGAACACCCCCATTACCGCATGGAAGCATCCATGATATACCTTTATGAAGATGATAAGATTGAAGCGTGGAACACTGTGGTGTATATAGGCATGGTGCCCGTGTTTTACTTTCCTTATTTTGCCTACCCGTTAAAAGGCAGGCAGGCGCCGTTTGACTTTAAGTTCGGGCATAATGATTATTCCGGCTGGTATGTTTACACAAAATACAATTTTTACTTTGATTATCTGAATTTCGGTTCGGTTGGTTTTGATTACCTTGAAAAACAGGGCAACAGGTATTCGCTGGGCTTAAATTACGGGTTCAATGAAAAATCAACAGGGCACTTTAACGGTTTTTATAACCTTGAAAAACTCACCAATACCGGAAGGTGGTCTGTAAATTACGGCCATTCGCACGTTTTTGACGAACGCTCGCGCGCCACGGTAAACTTTAACGGCGCCAGCGACAGGGATTTAAACAAGGATTTTCTTGACAGCAAAGTGGACCCGTACAGGCAGGACGCCGATATATACTATGCCACAAGTTTTGGCGGCCACTCTTTCGGCATAAGGGCGGCGGATTCCCAGCAGTTAAACACAATAACCGCGAAATACTTTACCGCTTCCAGGACGCTGCCGTCCGTTAATTATTCAATGACATCCGCGCAGATACTGCCAAGGGTTTATTACAATCACTCTTTCAATTATTCAAGGACGCTCCCTTTAATGGAAACAGAGTATAACGACTACGCTGTCTTTGTGCCAAACCTTCAGCTGTCCCTGCCGCCTATGGGGCCGGCTTCGTTTTCCGCAAGCGCGGGTTTAAATTCCAGGTGGGAAAACGCGGAAAAAGACAGAAAATGGGGCGCTTTCTATAATTCCATGACTTCGTCAGAGACATTATCGCTTAATTTTTTTCCGGGGCTGCTTAACACCACAATATCGCATTCATTTGCCAGGCTGTTAAATAAAGCGGATAAACTGCCTTATACAGGCATCACAAACAACTCTTTGTCCGCCAATGCGGGGTTCAGCCTTTCCAATTTAAGGCTTACCGCGTCCACAACTTACAACCTGCTGCCTGACAGGCACGAAGTTGAAAATGACAGGGACAGGTTTTCCATGCTGAATTTAAACGCTTCCACAAACCTTGAAGGCGCTTATTTTTCAGCCAACGGCACTTACAGCATATTTGCCAACAGGATAAAAAGTTTAAGCTCCGGGTTCAGCCTGTCGGATAAAAATAACAATATATGGACGGTCGCGGCGCACACGAATTTTGTAAGCAATCAGATAGATTACAACGAAAGGCTGCAGTCCGGCGTGCCGGACGTAATAACGTTTGATACGGGTTTTTCGTTTTCGCTGACCGAAGAATTTAAGGTTTCAGCCACCAGAAGCTATGACCTTGTAAACAAGCAGCTGTATTCGCACTCTTACAGTATTACCTGGTTTGTCCACTGCTGGGAAGCTTACTTTACCTGGTCCAAAAGGCAGGACGGTGTGGAAGATGTTTATTTTACAATTTATATAAGCGCGCTTCCGGAATTCAAAGTAAACAAACCGTCGTCAGCCGCGCCCAATTACAACCTTCTGTTTAATCAGGTGATGCAATGACGGAATCTTCACCCCTTGAAAAAGAGATACAGTATTTAAAAGGCGTGGGCCCGGCGCGGGCCGCGGCGCTTAAAAAACTTGGCATTGAAAACGTGGCAAACCTTTTATATTATCCGCCGCGCGCCTGGGCTGACAGAAGCCATATAAAACCCATTTCAAAACTTATACCCGGGGAACATGAAACCGTCCACGGTGTCGTGGTAATGGCTTCCACGCAGAAAATTAAATTCAAACTTACAATTACAAAAGTCGTCATCCAGGACAAAAGCGGCCATATCACAGCCGTATGGTACAACCAGCCCTTTATTGAAAAACAGTTTAAAAAAGGGGACGAAGTTATCATGTTTGGTAAGATAGACATGTTCAGGGGCGTAATACAGATAAATAACCCCGAATATGAACTGTCATCGCCGGAAGATAATGAAGCTGTTAACGTAAACAGGATAGTTCCCGTGTATCCGCTTACGGAATCAATCACGCAGAAGCAGTTCAGGAAAATGGTAAAGTTTGCCCTTGATAATTACATGCAGTACGTAACCGAATATCTGCCCGAAGAATTCAGAAAAAAGTTTAACCTTGAAGAGCTGCAAAAATCCCTTTTTCAGATACACTTTCCGGAATCATTTGATTTTCTTGAAAAGGCAAAATACCGCCTTATCTTTGATGAGTTTTTTACGGTGCAGTTCGCGCTTAACATGAAAAGAAGAAAGATGCAGGCGCAGCAGGGAAATGTCTTTAATATCACGGGGCAGTATAAAGAGGTATTCAGGCAGCATATGCCGTTTAAATTAACGGGCGCGCAGCGCCGCGTGGTGGAAGAGATTAAAAAAGATGTCTCTTCAGGCAAACCCATGAACCGGCTTCTTCAGGGCGATGTGGGTTCCGGTAAAACCGTTGTGGCAATGATAGCCGCGGTAATTGCCAAAGACAGCGGATTTCAGACGGCGTTTCTTGCGCCCACGGAAATTCTTGCGGCGCAGCACATGAGGACCGCGGAAAAACTGCTTGAAGGAACCGGTATTAAGGCAGAGCTTATACTTGGCGGGGCGGCCACAAAAAATAAAAAAGCCGCGCTGGAGCGTTTAAAAACAGGTGAAACAGATATAGTAATAGGCACGCACGCAATCATACAGGAAACAGTTGAATTTAAAAATCTTGGCCTTGCGGTAATTGATGAACAGCACAGGTTTGGCGTCATGCAGCGCGCGGCGCTTCTTAAAAAGGCGGCGGTTAAACCGCATGTATTAATTATGACCGCAACCCCCATACCAAGGACGCTGGCAATGACGGTTTACGGCGACACTGACGTGTCCGTAATAGACGAACTGCCGCCCGGAAGAAAGCCGGTTAAAACCGTTTTGTTTTCTGACGCTAAAAAAGACAGGCTGTATGCTTTTCTTGAAGAGCGCCTTAAAGAAGGCGGCCAGATATATATTGTATATCCGCTTGTGGATGTTTCCGAAAAACTTGATTTAAAGTCCGCCATTGAATCAGAAAAAGAGATAGCCGCAAGGTTTCCCGCGTATAAAACCGCCATTGTGCACGGGCAGATGAAAAAACCGGAGCGCGATGTAATCATGGCTGAATTTAAGGAAAAAAAAGTGCACATTCTGGCCGCCACCACGGTTATAGAAGTGGGTATAGATATTCCTAACGCGTCGGTAATGGTAATAGAACACGCGGAGCGCTTTGGGCTGTCGCAGCTTCACCAGCTGCGCGGAAGGGTGGGCCGCGGGGACAAGCAGTCTTATTGTATTTTAGTGGGCGACCCTTCAACCGAAGACGCTATTAAAAGGCTTACTGTAATGACATCCACGTCTGACGGCTTTAAGATAGCGGAAGAAGACCTTGCGCTAAGGGGGCCGGGCGACTTTCTGGGTACAAAACAGCACGGGCTGCCGGAATTCAGGCTTGCCAATATCATAACCGACAGAAAAATACTTGAACTGGCAAGGTCTGCCGCGGACTGGCTTATGTCTGATAATTGTGATATGGATCACAGAAAAATCAACGAAACTATTGATAATATTAAACATAAGTCCGGCAGAAATTATGACTTGATTAATATCGGCTGAAACTTTATAGTAATAAAGGGAAAACAAAGCAGTTTATTTTATATGCGGCAGGTAATGATAAACCGCGGAGGATTGATGAGAATAAAATATTACGGAGTCAGGGGATCTATACCGGTTACAGGAAAAGATTTTAATAAATATGGCGGCAGCACAACCTGTGTTGTGGTTACAGAAGCCAACACAACTCTTGTAATTGATACGGGTACGGGTATGAGGGCTTTTGGAAGGGACCTTATGAAAATATCGCCCGTAGGCCATAAAATTCACGTTTTAATGACGCATTATCACTGGGACCACCTTATGGGTTTTCCTTTTTTCACGCCCGCGTTTATTAAAGGCAATGAAATTAATTTTTACGGAGAAACCAAATATAACCAGAGTGTCCAGGACGTCTTCAAAAAGCAGCAGCAGTTTATTAATTTTCCCATAGAACTTTCCGGTATGGCGGCCAAGATTCATTTCACTGAAATTCAGGACAATGACGAAATTAACATAGGGCCGTTTAAGGTTAATACCGCCAAGTTAAACCATCCGGCAGGCACTCTTGGATTCAGGATACAGTCAGGTGAATCCGCATTTGTTGTGGCAACAGACGTGGAACATTACGCTGTGCCGGACAACAAACTTATTAAACTGGCAAAAGACGCGGGTATTATTATGTATGACGCGCAGTTTACACCGGAAGAATACCCCAAATACATAGGGTGGGGCCATTCCACATACGAAGAAGGGATTAAAGTGGCGCAACTGTCAGGGGCAAAAGAAGTTCACCTTTGCCACCACGCGCCGGAACATACGGATGACCAGATTGACGAAATTCAGGCAATGGCGCAGGCAAAATTCCCCAAAGCCTTCGCGGTAAAAGAAGGCATGGAAGTGGAAATTTAGTTTTTGGTTTTTGTGTTTTATGTTTTTTTTATGATTTAAATGTAGAGACGCAACATGTTGCGTCTCGTCTTTAAACCAAGGCGTAACATGTTACGCCTCTACAGTATAAGGCGAAACAGGTTTTATGTTTAATAATGTAGAGACGCAACACGTTGCGTCTCGTCTTTAAACCAAGGCGTAACATGTTACGCCTCTACAGTATAAGGCGAAACAGGTTTAATAATAACCGGAGGTAACAAATGGCGGATCCTGTTGAATATGAAATGTTAAAAGAAGCGGCGCTGTTTAAAACTTTAACAGACGCGGAACTTGATATTGTGGCAAAAAAGGTTTTTTTAAAGCCCTATAAAAAAGGGTCAACGTTATTTGTGGAAGGCATGCCCGGCGAAGTTCTGTATGTTGTTGTGGAAGGCGGCATAGATATTATAAAGAAAACCAAAGAAGGCGATAAAGTCATTGCAAACCTTGGTAAAGGCGAAATAGTGGGTGAAATGTCAATCATTGATTCCGGCGCCAGGACCGCCAGCGGCAAGACCGGCGAAGATTCAAAATTAATAGTGGTTACCAAAAACAGTTTTTCGGAAATTCTTGACAGCGACCCCGCGATTGCGGCCAAAATATTAATGGCGCTGCTGCGGATAATTAACAGAAGGCTGCGCGTCACGGATAAGAAGTTTGAACAATAATGGATAAAAAGTTTATAAGAAAAATACTGTTAGCGGTTATTTTTATATCCGCGTTAATAATAGCCGGGTGCGCGGGCGCGCAGAAAAAGCAGCCCGTGGAAAGGCCGGCTGTCAATAAAAACCCTTTTCAGGAATCAATTTCGTTTCTGTATTATTCAATGGGGTACCTTGCGGAATTAAGCAATCAGTTAAACTTTGCGGAAGAATACTACTCCACAAGCGCCAAATATTCGTACGAACCGGGCTCAATATTCATGAACCTGGCTTATGTGCAGTCCTTAAAAGGGGAGCCTTCAAAGTCCAAAGCCACAGTGGAAGAAGCCCTGATAAAAGACCCTTACAACCCGCAGGTGTTAATAGCATCGGCAAAGTTTAAACTTGAAGAAGAAGACGTAAAAACGGCAAAACTGCTGTTGGAACGCGCGATAGAAATAGACCCCATGGAAGCGGACGGATATTTTTACCTTGGCATAATAGCATTTAAAGAGGGCGATTCGCAGCTTGCGGAATCCCTGTTTAACAAAAATATCGCGCTGGCGCCGGATAAAGCGGCGGTATCGTACTATAATATCGGAATCCTTTACGGCGGCCGCGATGAATATGACAAAGCGGTGGAATACTTAAATAAAGCCATAGAGACAGACCCGGACTACCTTAAAGCGTATGATTCGCTTGCCAAAGCGCATGAAATAAAAGGAAATACTTCTGCCGCGCTTGCGGCGTATGAAAATTATCTTGAATTAAACCCAAAAGACACGGATATTATGACGCTTATGGCGGAAGTGCATTACAGGGCAAATGATACGGATAAAGCGCTGAAAGTATATGACGGCATACTTAAAATACATCCGGAAAACGCCGATGCCTTATACTCCAAGGGTGTTATTTATTCCGGGCAGAAACAGTATAAAGAAGCCGTAAAATGTTTTTTAAAGGTGGAAAGTTTAAGGGAGGACAGCATTATCAATAAATATCAGCTGGCAATAGCATATGAAAATTTAAAAGATTATGGCAAAGCGCTTGAAAAACTGGATCAGATTACACGGCTTGACCCAAAATACGTAAACGCCTATTACCACATAGGGTATATTTACGGCGAACAGAAAAAACTGCCGCAGGCAATAGAGATGTTTGAAAAACTTCTTGAATCCAACAAAGATAACGAGGAATTTTACCTGCTGTTAGGCGCGTCCTATGCCGACAACAAACAGTATCAACAGGCGGTGGATACGTATCTTGACGGAATTAAGGTATTCGCGGACTCTGAAAAACTTAATTTTAACCTTGGTTACGTTTATGACAGGATGAAAGATTATAATAACGCCCTTATAATATTTGAAAGGATAATGAAGATAAATCCGAAAAATCCCGACAGTTATAATTACATAGGCTACACTTACGCGGAACGCGGAGAAAAACTGGACAAAGCGCTGGACCTTGTGAATAAAGCGCTTGAACTGGATAAAGGCAACGGTTTTTATCTGGATACCCGCGGGTGGGTGTATTACAAAATGGGCAGGTATCAGGACGCGGTAAAAGAGCTTGAAGCCGCGCAGGCGTCAGTAATTAAACTAAGGGAAAAAGCTGACCCTGTAATTTATGAACATATGGGGGACGCTTATTTAAAAATAAATGATACGGCAAAAGCGCTGGACAGTTATAATAAAGCGTTAGAAAGCGGCCATGAAGAGCCGGAAGAAATAAAAACTAAAATTGAAAACATAAAAAATAAATGATATATCTGTCGCCCGCGAAAGTTAACCTGTCATTACAGATAACCGGCAAAGACCCAAAGGACTGCTATCACTATATTGATTCCATATTTGACCCCGTATCCCTTTATGACATTATAGATATCGCAAAAACCGGCAATGATTTAATTACCGTGACCGATGTCCGCGGCGCGCTGAATATAGGGCAGGAAAAGAACATTGCGTACAAAGCCGCGGCATTATTTAAGGATGCCTATAACATCAAAGGCGGAGTTGATATAAAGCTGCATAAGCACATTCCAAACGGCGCGGGGCTTGGCGGCGGCAGCAGCAACGCGGCCGCGGTGCTGCATGCTATGAATGACATTTTTAAGGTTAAAGCGCCGCTTAAAGCGTTAAGCGCGCTTGGGTTTAAACTTGGGTCAGACGTCCCGTTTTTTATCCATAACAGGACGGCAAGGGTAACTGGCAAAGGCGATAAAATCACCCCTGTTACCCGTAAAAAAGCGCTTTGGTATACGCTTTTGTGCAAAAACACACATGTTTCAACCAAAAAAGCGTATGAACTGCTGGATAATGAAAAAAAGTTGACAAATGGCAAATCGTATAATATACTTGTCCTAAGGTATTTGAAAGGGCAGGCAGTAAAGGGCGGTTTTCTTCAAAATGACTTTGAAAAACCAATTTTCAAAGCGTTTCCCGGCCTTAAAGAAGTCAAGAAAGCTCTTATTAAGCAGAATAAATGCATAGATGCGTCTCTGAGCGGCAGTGGTGCAACAGTTTTTGCGCTATTTGAAACAAAAACCGATGCTGATATTTGCTGCCGTAAGATGAAAGTTAAATTTCCCGGAAGTTTTGTCAGAACAGCGCATTCAATTTAAAGGCTTATGGTTTATAAGTCATATCCGGGAGGAGGGTGTGAAACATGAACATCACAGAAGTTAAGATTTTTCCAAGAGCGGCAGCAGAGGGGGAAGACCAGAAGTTGAAAGCGTACGCAAGCATTACGTTTGACGAAGCGTTTGTGGTAAGGGGTTTAAAGGTAATAGACGGAAAGAACGGGCTGTTTGTGGTAATGCCAAGCAGAAAACTTTCAGACGGAACGTTTAAGGATATTGCTCATCCGCTGAACAACGAAACCCGCGGGCAGATAGAGACAATGGTACTGGAAAAGTACGGAAATATAACACAGGGCAGCGAAGACCGCGCCCAGTAAAGAAGTTTAAGTTTGTTTTTAAGTAATTTTACAATATAAAAAACTCGCAGCGCTTAGGCCTGCGGGTTTTTTTAATTATAATCAGGGTTTATTATGAGTGTAATATATATGAATCTTTTGTATAATAGTTTTGATGTTTGGACGCTTGGATGGTCAGATGGTTGGTTTAGACCCGGTAGCCGCACCCTTTCAGGGTGCGTTGTTTAGAACTTGAATTGTATTAAATGTTTGGTAGCCGCACCCTTTCAGGGTGCGTTGTTT
>JAFGWA010000026.1 GCA_016937715.1 Candidatus Goldiibacteriota bacterium | reverse complement strand
TAAACTCGAACATAATTCCAGATATTAAACTAATACCCGAAATAAATTCATTACCTATATTAGCTTCATATCCAGGCTTTCTCTTTTTTATATAGTCAATATTCAACTCAAAAATCCTTACCCATACATTGTCAAAATACGGCAAACGATACTCTAATCTGGGTAAAACTATGCTATAAAAAGTATTTACTATTTCCTCGGTATTGTCATACTTATACTGAAGGGCAATTGAAAACCTTACCGTATTGTTATCATATACTTTTAGAATCAGGGGCGAAATTCCATATGTAATATAATCAAGGCCAGAAACAATACTGTCAACGCCCATAGAACCAAACACCTCAAAACCAATATTATCAAAAATCATTGTTTTTACGCATACCCCTTTATAATACCCAGCTTCAAATTCCACAGAATACGCGCAAAAAGGCAGCATTATTATCAACATAAGCATTAAATATATTTTTTTCATAGTTTTATCAGGAATCCCACGCTTTCTTTAAAATCAAGCAGTTCAATTTTGTTTTCCTCCAGAAGTCCTTCATCGTTTCCCCTGTAGATTAATCCCAAATTAAACAACAGAATAATATTTTCCATTCCGGGAATTGTCAGTCCAAGCTGGGGTATATTTAAGATTACCGAATATGTGGGGATATAAGCATCTTTTTGATCAGAAAATTCCGCAAAAACCGTAAATCCAAGGTCAATTGTCCCATATTCATTTTTAAATACATTTAAGTTAAGCGGGTTAATACCTATTTTAAACCTGTTTATTACTTCAGAAGTGCCTCTTTCATTATCTTTTTTCTCATAATAACTGTAATTAACCAGCAAATCCGTATGCAGCTGAGATGAATTCCAATACATCCTTCCGATAAAACAATCAGTATTATACCCAATGGCAAAGTCAGATGAATACGCACCGGAATGTGCAAGAAAAACAAATACAGGAACAAGTATAAAATTACATAAATACCTGTTTAGCTTTGTAAATACTTTTTGTCTTTTCAATTAAACCCCTCGCCACTTATTAAAAAAATAAAAAAAATCATTTTTATAATACCAGAATTTATTTTTTTGTCAAAACAATTAATTACATAATTACACAAAAAAAGGAGATAACCGCATATTTGCCCGTAAACGCAGAACCCCACTGCAAATTATTCTTTAAAACAAAAAACACGGACAGCGCGGGAGCGCTATCCCTACAAAATCAAGAGATTATTATAAAGATTAGTGCTTATCAGCACTTTTCAAATCTAATCTTATCCACATCCCCTGACACATCCAGGCTTACGGGATAATCGCCATCAAAGCATGCCATGCAGAACTTGTCTTTTCTACCGGACACTGACTTTACAAGCCCGTCCATGCTTAAGTACGCGAAAGAATCCACGCGCAGGTATTTTTTTATCTCTTCAGATGTATGGCTGTTGGCTATAAGTTCTGTTTTTGTGGGGAAATCCATCCCGTAAAAACATGGGTTATAGATAGGCGGAGAGGATATTCTGTAATGAATCTCTTTCGCGCCGGCATTCCTTATCATCTTTATTATCTTTCTGCTTGTAGTGCCGCGGACTATTGAATCATCCACAACCACAACCCTTTTGTCTTTAAGCAGCGGTTTAACGGCATTTAATTTTATCCTGACGCCAAAATCCCTGATATTCTGCGACGGTTCAATAAAAGTCCTGCCCACATAATGGTTCCTTATAAGCCCCATATCAAACTTTATTCCCGTGCCTTCAGAATAACCTATTGCGGCTGAAACTCCCGAGTCCGGCACCGGTATTACAATATCCGCGTCCACGTGCGATTCACGGCCCAGCTGCCTTCCAAGTTCCCTGCGGATATCAGACACGTTTCTGCCGAAAATATATGAATCCGGCCTTGCAAAGTATATAAATTCAAAGATGCACATTGCGCTTCTTCCGCGCTCCGCGAACTTTTCCGACCTCATTCCGTTTTTGTCAAAAATTACCACTTCTCCCGGTTCTACTGTGCCTATATGCTCCGCGTTCATAAGGTCAAACGCACAGGTCTCTGACGCCACTATATACGCGCCGTCAAGTTTTCCTATTTCAAGCGGGCGAAACCCGTTTGGGTCGCGGGCGGCTATCAGGCAGTCTTTGTTTAAAACCACAAAAGAAAAAGCGCCTTTTAATTCCGCAAGGGATCTTTTTACAGCTTCCACAAATTCCAGTTTATTATTTTTTGCGATTAAATGCACAAGCGTTTCGCTGTCCGCTGTGGATTCAAATATGGACCCGTCTTCTTCCAGTTTGCCCTTTATTACATCCGCGTTAACAAGGTTGCCGTTGTGCGCAACAGCCAGCGGCCCTTTTACATATTCCACCTTTATAGGCTGGGCATTTTCAATAACGGATGAACCGGTTGTTGAATAACGGACGTGGCCTATGGACATGCTTCCGGTTAAAAACGACAGTTTTTTCTCGTCAAATATATCCGCGACAATGCCCATGCTTTTTATTTCGCGCGCCCTGCTGTTTTCATCAACAGTCACTATTCCGGCGCTTTCCTGCCCCCTGTGCTGCAGCGCGTAAAGCCCAAGATAAGTTAAAGTAGATGCTTCCGGGTGGCCGTATACGCCCACGATGCCGCAGGCTTCTTTAGGATGATCCATGCAATCACACATATTGGTTTACTCCGTTTGACCATATTTTTTCAAGCTCTTCCACTGACACGGAAATTTTCTTTGAATTTGATTTGGCCGCCCAGTCAATATTAATTATCAGCTTTTCGCCGCCGGTCTTACCAAGCTCGCTTATCACCACATTATTTTTTGCGCCAAGCTTTTTTAATTTGTGCACGTCCGCTTTCGCGCACGTTACAATTATTCTGGACTGTGTCTCGCCGAACAGCAGCGAATCCGGCCTCATGTCGCTCTGCAGGTCCACATACGCCCCTATCATTGGGTCTCCGTGTATCTTTCCTGTTATGCAGCATTCAGCAAGGGTTACTGCAAGGCCGCCTTTGGAAATATCGTGGGCTGATTTTACGTAACCTGCCTTTATTCCGTCGCGCACTGTTTTCTGCACCTTTACTTCAAGGTCAAGGTCAATATCAGGCACAGGCCCTTTTATAAGGCCGTGCACCACTTTTAAATATTCAGATGCGCCTATTTCGTCTTTGGTGTGACCTATCATAAGTATGGCGTCGTCATTGCCCTTAAAGTACTGCTTCACATATTTTTTTTCTTTTCCTTTTATATATCCCACCATACCCACTGTGGGGGTGGGGTAAATGGCGCCGCTTGGACTTTCATTATAGAAGCTTACATTGCCGGAAATTACAGGCGTCTTTAATGCTGTTGCAGCAGCAGACATGCCTTCCACCGCTTTTTCAAACTGCCAAAAAATTTCCGGATTTTCCGGGTTGCCAAAATTAAGGCAGTTGGTAAATGCCGCCGGTTCCGCGCCGGAACAGCTTACGTTTCTTGCGGATTCCGCGATTGCAATCGCACCGCCTTTATACGGATCAAGATATGTATACCTGCCGTTGCAGTCAACCGACGTGGCTATCATAAAATCCCTGTCTTTTACATCTATGACCGCGGCATCAGAACCCGGCAGTGTCACCGTGTTTGTCTGCACCATGTGGTCATATTCTTCCCAGATTGCCGCTTTTGAAGCTATGTTGGGCGACCCGATAAGTTTTTTAAGCGTGCCTGTAAGGTCTTCCGGCGAATGTATTTTATCGGGATTAATATTGCTGGTTTCAAGGTATTTTGGTTTTACGCCTTTCTGATGTTTAAGCGGAAAAAGCGGGTGCTTGCTGTCTGTCAGCGGGAAATTAGGCATGTCCGCCACCATTTTGCCTTTTTCAATAATTACAAGATGAGGCTTTTTTATAACCTTTCCAATAACCACCGCGTGAAGCCCCCATTTATTTAAAACTTTTTCAACCGCTTTTTCTTTGCCTTTCTTGGCCACCAGAAGCATGCGCTCCTGGGATTCAGAAAGCATTATTTCATAAGCGTTCATGTTTTTTTCGCGCTGGGGTATTTTATCCATCCACAGCTCTATTCCAACGCCGCCCCTGTAAGCCATCTCTGTGCCGCTGGAAGTCAAGCCCGCAGCGCCCATATCCTGAATGCCTTCCATTATATCAAGGTCAATCAGTTCTAAGGTCGCTTCAAGCAGAAGTTTTTCCATAAATGGATCCGCTACCTGAACATTGCTGCGCTTTTCAGCGGTTTCAGCCGTAAGTTCAGCAGACGCAAAAGTAGCGCCGTGTATGCCGTCGCGGCCGGTGGCCGCGCCTATATACATTACCGAGTTGCCTACCCCTCTTGCAGTTGCTTTAATTATTTTTTTCTTTTCCACCACACCTATTGTCATGGCATTTACAAGGCAGTTATCTTCATAACAGTCTTCAAATACCGTTTCGCCGGCAACAGTGGGCACGCCCACGCAGTTGCCGTAAAACGCGATGCCTTTAACCACTCCCGGCAGAAGGCGCTGGGTATTTTTTGACTGCGGGCTGCCGAACCTTAACGAATTTAAATTCGCCACAGGCCTTGCGCCCATTGTGAATACATCCCTTAATATTCCGCCCACTCCCGTGGCCGCACCCTGAAAAGGCTCTACTGCGGAGGGATGGTTGTGCGATTCTATTTTAAATGCCACTGCAAGGTCAGTGCCGCTGTCTATGATGCCCGCGTTCTCTCCCGGGCCCTGAATTACGTATTTTCCCTTATGCGGAAACTTTCTTAAAGTGGTCTTGCTGTGTTTGTAGCTGCAGTGTTCTGACCACATAGCGGAAAAGATACCAAGTTCAACATAAGTGGGGGTGCGCCCCATTATCTTAAGGATATTTTCGTATTCGCCTTCCTTGAACCCGTGTTCTTTTATTATAGCCGGCGTTATTTCAAAACCGTTATATTCTATCTGCATGGCTTTTTCTTTTACTGTTTTTTTCTTTGCTTTTTTCCGCGCCATCTTGGTCTCCTTAGGCTTTCTTGATGTAATTTACGATGGATTCAAAAACCAGCCTGCCGTCCGTGGAACCAAGCTGAACTGACATTGCCCGTTCCGGATGAGGCATCATTCCAAGCACATTACCGCGTTTATTGGTTATTCCCGCAATCCCGTAAACCGAACCATTGGGATTTGTGGCTTCGTTAATATTACCTTTTGCGTCACAATAGCGGAAAGCAATCTGATCATTTTTTATAAGCCCGTTTAAGCCTTTGTCATCAGTAAAATAATTGCCTTCCTGATGCGCTATAGGAACCTTTATTACCTGCCCTTTGGCAAACTTATTTGTAAAAGGGGTGTCGGTATTTTCAACCGACAGGTTGATATATTTGCATATGAATTTAAGGTTTTTATTTACAAGCATGGCGCCGGGCAGAATTCCCGCTTCCAGCAGAATCTGAAATCCGTTGCAGATGCCTATTACATACTTTCCTTTTTTTTCCGAAAAATCCTTCATGCCGTCCATAACGCGCGCGAACCTTGCAATGGCGCCGGACCTTAAATAATCGCCGTAAGAAAAACCTCCCGGCACTATTATTACATCATACTTGTTTAACGCGGATTTATTTGAATCGTGCCAGATGTATTCAACGCTCTGGTTAAGTTCTTCTGCCGCCCATTTGCAGTCGGCATCGCAGTTAGAACCCGGAAATACTATTACACCAAACTTCACTTTTGCCGGCATTATAGGCTCCTTAGGGTATTATTCTACCTTGAATGTGTATTTTTCAATGTTGGGATTTGCAAGCAGTTTATCGCAGATTTCATCCACTTCTTTTTCAAGTTTGGCTGACTTTGCGTCCTTTGTCTCTATTTCAATAAACTTGCCCACTTTAACTTCTTCGATGTTCTTGTACCCCATTTTTTCAAGCGCATTGCCGATCGTTTTTCCCTGTGGGTCCAGGATTCCTTCTTTAAGAGTGACATAAATTTTAACTTTTGCCATGTTCCGGATTCTCCTTGCAGTAAAGTATGGAAAAAAATGACAGGATTATTATATAGCAAAGGGCGGAATTTTCAAGGGTATTTTAAGAGTGTGTAACAATTCACCGGGTTTAGAAGTTTATTACCCGGATTTTATGCCGGGCTAAATATTCCTGTATATTTCACGGATGCAAACTCCGGCATCGACAGCGGCGCTGATTTCTGCCATTTATGTCGTTTCTTGAAAGTTCAATTTTATACATGCTTCTTTTTGCCGTAAAGGCCCAATTCTCCAGCAACGTTTTTCAACTTTATAGTATTATCCTTCTCATTACGCCTGTAATCCCGAATACTTAACAGGTCTTCTTTAAGTTCTTCCTTTTCAATTTCATTAAGTATCGCTTTTTCAATAAATGATTTCATTATTAAGCCCCTTGAACGGCAAAAGTCTTTCACAAGGTCACGCACATCTTTGTCAACCTTCATTCTGAAAATAACATTTTTTTGCATTCTTTTTTTCCTTTACAACAATAACTATTTATATCCCAAAAAGATAAATAAAATAAGCATTAAATAATACCAAAAAATATTATCTTACTTAAACTCCGTAATATTGCCCATGTACTTTTAATAACAAAGATCGGAATTTTCAAGCAAATTTTACATGTTCCACTTTTCAGTAAATACTTTTTTTATTTCGCAATATCAAATATTTTCTTCACTAATGCTTTTCTCGCATAAAAAGCTCTTGATGTAGAGCCATGTCCTGCACCTTTAGTCCTTGCCTGTATCCACTTACCATCTTTACCGGTTAAACTCTTAAAACCCTTTACCTTTAATTTATTCCTGATAAAGTTATAGTCAGCCTCTATTTCTCTTATTAATTCATCATCCTCAGCAAAATCCAGACTTGCAACACTTATCAACCGCGCAGTCTTTGCATTTTTCCCATCCCATGCAACAGCACAAAACACCATAGATTTTAATTTGTTCCAGCAATGACTTTTAAAAAATGAATCTCTTATTAATTCGGTGGGGTTAATCATTGTAATTGCCATGGTTTCCTTCGGGGATACTATTCCTTTTTTATTATAAAACGCCACCGATTTAAGTTCATACGATAAGCCATTAGGCGCTTTAGATATGTTTGTATCCAAGCCTGCTAACTTTTCAAGAACAAGACCTTTCCAACCCTTGTTTTGTTTTCCTTTTAAATATACAGTTACTCCATGCTTCAATGCTAAATCAGATAAATCTTTACCAATATACTTCTTTAAATTTTTAATCGCATTAGCCCTGGTTACTATTTTCAACACCACACCTCAATAATTTAGAATCACCAGTTCGTTTATAACGCCTCTACCTGATGCTCTGCAGTTTATCCTTCTCTTTGCCTGAACCAGCTTAATCTGATAACCCTTATACAAATCCTTTATAGCCTTTACATCCGAATTACTTAACATTAATTTACAGCCTTTTTCATCAAGTTCCTTATATGTCTTTGCAAGCCGCACCTGATCTTTTAGTACAAAAGAATTCTTTGTGTAAGAAGTAAAACTTGCAGTTTTACTGACCGGATGATATGGGGGATCAAAATATACAAAGTCACCTTTTTCTGCAATATCTAAAACAGCAGTAAAGTCTTTATTCAAAATCTCAACGTTTTTCAAGGCGTCATGAACACTTTCAAGATTATCTTCGTTGCATATTTGCGGATTATTATACCTGCCAAAAGGAGTGTTAAATTTACCGCTGGAATTAACCCTAAAAAGGCCGTTAAAACAGGTTCTATTTAAATACAACATTCTTGCAGCCTTGCTTACTTCATCCTTTGGTTCTATTGCCCTTATTTTATAAAAAGTAACTTCATTATTCATAAATTCCCCGTTATTTAGCGTTCTGATTAACTTATTTAATGTTTTTTTATCCTTAATAACCTCGTAAAGATTAGTAAGTTCTTCATTTGTATCAATAAGAGTTATCTTTTTATTTTTCAGCTTACCGGAAGCAAATAAATGAAAAAACACAGCGCCACCGCCCGTAAAGGCTTCTATGAAATTATTAAAGGACTCAGGAAAAAAAGCAGAAAATTGCTGTAAAAGCTGGCTTTTGCCTCCCGCCCATTTTAAAAACGGCTCTGGTTTCTTGATAGTAGCATTTTTAGTCATGCTTTGAGTATAAAGCAAATTCTCTCTAAAAACAAGCCGTTCTACCTCTAATTCCCTTTCATCCACAAATAATACATCCTCCATTTTTATTACCCCCTCTATGTTTTTGCAGCCTAAGCTGCCTCACCCAATAAATCTGCCCCCTACTTAAACTCCGTAATATTGTCCCTGTACTTTTTTGGGATAAGCTGCCGTTGAAGTTTTATATTGTGCCTGGACTTTATTTCCATCGCCTGAAAATACGCCTTCCACATATCCGCGTACTTTATCTCGTCATCGGCGGCGCCGTTTAATTCCAGCGATTCCACCGGCTTTATGGCGCATCTTTTTCCGTCATAAAACGCCGCCAGATTTCTTACCACATCGTGTATTATCCATTTCTGCGAGCCAAACCGCGTCCTGAAATGAGGGATAATCACGGGCAGCACATTACAATCCGGGTTTATCTTCGCGTAGTAAATACCGCCCGCGTCGGCAAACCGCACAAATCCCAGCATTCTGTGGCCTTCACGCATAACCCGCTGCGCCGCACGCAGGACGGGTATCACATTATCATCCGCAAGAAGTTTATTAACATCACTGCCTTTTTCCCTGCCGGCGTTTATATACCTGTAAATGTGCATTTCAATATCAGGCATTTCAGATAGAAAAGCGTGCACCGTGTTTTCAAAAGTTTCGCTGCTTATTTTTTCAACAATTGCCTTTTTCATAAGCAGATACTTTTTTTCTTCAGCGGCAGTGTGTTTTTCATCAAAAAAAAGGTTTAAGGTAGCGCTCCCGGTATTAGCTCTGCAGATAGACGCAGGTTCATCGCCTGATTTAAAAATATCATACAACACCGTTAAATAACCTTCAAAAGTTCCGTCATATAAATAACTTTTCTGCATTTATAACTCCCCTGTTATGCTTTTCAGGTTATCTTCCGGGGCGGGCAATAAAATTGATTCAGGTTTAAAAAGCGACAGCTGTTCATAAGAGTGCTTTGGAGCGTCAAGCAGGCGCATGGAAATTACCCTGCCTGAAAACTTTCCTTCAAACGCACTTTTGCCTTTTGCCGTCACAAAAAACCTTGCCCGTTTCATCACTATCCCAAGTTTTTTTAAGTCATCCACGCCTATCGCGCACGCCCTTCTTGCTTTAACAATGCGCTGCGCGGAGCGCACACCAATACCCGGCACCCTTAACAGTGTTTCGTACGGCGCTGTGTTTACTTCCACCGGAAACTGTTCCATATGCCTTAGCGCCCACGCCGCCTTTGGGTCAAACCGCGTATCAAAGTTTGGGTGTTCCTCATCAAGCAGCTCATCCGCTTTAAATTTATAAAACCTTAACAGCCAGTCCGCCTGATAAAGCCGGTGTTCCCGCAAAAGCGGCGAATTGACGGGAACAGGAAGCCTGCTGTCGCTATTGACATGGATGTATGAGGAATAATACACCCTTTTTAAATTCATGCCGTTGTACATATTTTCGCTTAAAGAAATTATCTGTTTATCCGTGTCGCCCGTGGCGCCGACAATAAGCTGGGTGCTTTGCCCTGCCGGAGCAAAACTTTTTCTGCTGAATTTATTCTGCCTTGATTCCAGAATTTTTTCTTTAATATGCCCCATAGGAGAAATGATATCAGACATTCTTTTATCCGGCGCCAGCAGTTTAAGCCCGTTATCGCTTGGCAGCTCCATATTTATGCTTAGCCTGTCTGCAAGCAGCCCGGCTTCATCCAATACAGCGGATGACGCGCCCGGAATGGCTTTAATATGAATGTATCCATTAAAAATATATTCCTGCCTTAATATCCTGACAGCGCGCACCATAAGTTCCATTGTGTAGTCGGCGTTCTTTACCACACCGGAGCTTAAAAACAATCCTTCTATATAATTACGCCTGTAGAAATTAATGGTGATATCCGCCAGTTCCTGCGGCGTGAACGCCGCGCGCTTAATGTCATTGCTTCTTCTGTTAATGCAGTACGCGCAGTCATAAATACAGTTATTGGTCAGCAAAACTTTAAGAAGTGAAATACACCTGCCGTCGGCGGTAAAAGTGTGGCATATCCCCGCTTTTGCGGCGCTGCCAATACCGCCTTTAATCCCCGCCCTGTCAGTACCGCTGGAAGAACACGACACATCATACTTCGCGCTTTCTCCCAGCACCAATAATTTCTCTGCCGCTTCCATTTTTCCGCCTTTTGACTAAAGTTTTTGTATACATACAGTATACACTTTGTATACTTATAGTCAATATACAATAACAAAAATTCCGGACAGCGTCGCCGGAAAGAGTCTTTTAATGCCGCCGGCAGATTACAAAACATATGTAAATATCACCATCGTTGACGTATAAACCCATTTATGATATTATCCTTTTATTAAATAAATAAAGGGAGCAAGGCGTGAACTACATAGACATAATACTTTGTATCGTTATTTTTTTCGGTTTTCTTGCCGGCTGGAAAACCCGCGGTATGATTGTAATGATGGTTCCCTTCGCGCTTTTGGCGGGTATAATTACCGCCAATCTGGGATATAAACCTTTCTCCGAAATGCTCAACTTTGTAAGCGATCCGGAAAAAAGGCTTCTGCTTTCTTATACACTTTTATTTCTTACCGCAAGCACCGCGGTGGTTTTCTTTTTTATGGCGCTGGTTAAGGCTTTTGACTTCTTCGCGCTGTCTTTTGTTGACAGGGCATTGGGTGCCGCGCTTATAATTTCTTTCGCCCTTTTAATTTCAATGTATTCCTTTTCCCTGCTGGAAGATAAAATGGAAAAAGAATCCGGGTTTCATCAGACATTAAGCGAGTCAAAGGTTTATACCCTTTCAAGTAAATATCTTGGATTCGCGAAAAAGGTTAACGTGGAAAAACAGCTTGCCATACTGAAATCACTTATTAACTGATATCTTCTTCGTTCTTTTTGCCGTATTCTTTAAGCATAAGGTTTAATTCTTCGTCCGCCCTGTTTTTTCCGGGTTTCTTTTTCATCCTTGCAAAAATAACCGTGCCCAGCCCCGCAGTAAAAAAAGCGCCTGCAAAAAGCATTATAAAAGTTGTGTCCATTTTAAAAATAAAAAGCCCTGCCAGCGCCGCGGCGCCAAGCCCCGCCACTATAAGAAGCACCATATTGGACATTGAATAGGATTTCATACTGTAAGCAAGGTCGTTTATAAACTCCCCTCCTTTTTGTTCCTTAATTTTAATCGCATCATTACCTTTAAACCGCTCTATCCCCGCTATTATCTTGAGGTATCTGTCTATAATTTCAGAATTTGCCGCTGTCCTGTTTTTTTCATACCAGTTCCTGATATCCTGAAGTTTACCATAATGGTCATAAAGGGAAATAATGTGATTGTGCGCAAGGTCGTTTTTGAAGTCCAGCCCTATGGCTTTTAAAAACATATTGGCCGCGTTACGGTCGCCCTTTTTTTCAAGGGCAATTCCGTATTTAATATAACCTTCAGGTTTATCCGCTATAAATTCCAGCGCTTTTCTGTAGTTAACCACAGCCGCTTCCGGCGAATGGTCAATCGCGTCATCGCCTTTTTTCATGAACTGTATGTACAGTTGCTCCCTGTCAATGCAATTCCCGCACATTCCGCAGTTATTCGCATAATCGCTTATTTGTGATCCGCAATGAGGGCACAGCATATTTTTACCTACTGAACCTTATAAGGATTAGGGAAAATTGTGAACCTGAAATTAATATATCCCAGCCAGGCGTACCCGCCCGGATATTTAAGATATGCCACATCAAAATTTATAAACCTGTCTATATGCGTGTTTATAAGATATGTGTCCGGCATAAAAGGATTTTCGTTTAAATTCGCGGGCACCACATATTCCACTTCCACTCCCATTTTAGAGAAAAGCGGCCGCCCAAAACCCAGGAAATAAGAGTTATAATTTCTTCTGTCCGTATCGGCATAGCGCGTAAGATACGGTATAAAAGAAGCGTAATCACCCAATACATATCCAGTATGAAACGTAAAATCCCAGAATAACTCCTTGCTTACCACCGCGTATGTGCCCATCATGGACTTTAAGGAATCCCTGTCATTGCTGCCGATTGTAACTCCGACTCCCGTGGTGTCCGAACTGCCTATGCTATCCTGAAGCATTATGGAATATGTGTAACCAACACCCACAGAAGGGATGTTTGCGGTTTCGTTAAGGGCGGTAAGACGTATGTCCGCGGATAACAGCCACACGCCTATCTTGGTAAACGAATCATTGCCTTTGCGCGTATTTATATCGTGTTCACCGTAGATTGAACCTATGTAATAAGAAAACGCCATGTCCGCGTTTACCCCAAAATTATCAAAAATATCATTTCTGAAAGCTGTCGGCATAAGGATAAGCCCGGTCCTTGGCCCTGGAAAAGCAATACAGGGTTCGGTAGCTGTCTGTTCTGATTCATTTTCCTTTACGTCCTTTGCTTTAACAAAGTAGTAATATTTTATGCCGCCTTTTACATCTTCATCATTAAAAGAATTTTTGCCGGCCTCAACAAATTTATACATCTGCGGCCCTGCGGGGCTTGTGCTTCTGTAAATATTGTATCCGGCGATGTCAAAAGAACCTTTTATGGGCGTTTCCCATTTAAGAATAATACGCTCCACATCCTGATACGCCCTGAAATTCAGCGGTTTTCCCGCAGGGGTTACTTCCGCGGCTTTAAAAACATTTTCAGCCGATAAACTTTTAAATCCGCTTTCATCCAGCGCTTCAAGTTTGTAAACATATTCAGCGCCGGGCCTTATTGTTTCATCGGTAAATTCGCTCTGCGTAAAAGGGGCCTCGTTTAACATCACAAAAGCGCCTTCTTTTTCTTTTCTGTAAATATTGTATGACAGCCCTTCCTTCAACGGCGTCCATCTTATAACAGCTTTTGAAACATCATGGTTTTCAAACAAAAGCACATCGGGTACTGATTTTTCCATCTCTTTAAGCGTGACATTTAATTCCCCCGATTCTTTATTTTCCTTCCCTTTTACAGCTTCAACCTTATACGTATAATTACCGCCCGGCTGTACCGTTATGTCCGTATAGGCGGTTCCCGAAAAAGGCGCCGGATTTATCTTTTCATAATTATCGCCGTTATCTTTTCTGTAAACGTTATAATTTACCCCGTCTTTTATCTGCGCGTCCCAGGATAATTTAAGTTTATACGGCTGTGTGTCATCAAAAATAAGATTAACCGGCTTAATTCCCTGCTTTGGAACCTCCGGCGTTTTTAAAACTGCCGGCGGCGTAGCCGGTGTTGTGACCGGCGGTGTAGCCGGCGGTGTAGCCGGTGTTGTGACCGGTGTTGTAGCCGGTGTTGTAGCCGGTGTTGTGACCGGTGTTGTAGCCGGTGTTGTGACCGGTGTTGTAGCCTGCGGAGTCTGCACAACTTCTGCCGTAACTTCCGGAGTAACATCAGTTTTTGATGTAAGCACATCTTCCGCTAAAGCAAAAAACGGCAATAACACAGCCGCCAGACATAATATTGTTTTTTTCATATTCACCTTTTTTACTTCCATGTCAGAAAGTTTTTAAGTAACGACTTTCCGCCTTCAGTAAGTATAGATTCCGGATGGTACTGCACGCCTTCCATCTTAAACTCCCTGTGCCTTACCCCCATAATTTCCCCTTCTTTTGTCCACGCGCTGACAAGCAGTTCTTTTGGCAGTGATTTCTTTACACCGACAAGCGAGTGATAACGTGTCGCGTTAAAAGGGCTGGGCATTGATTTATAGATACCCTTGCCGTCATGAAAAACCGGCGATACCTTGCCGTGCATAATTCTGTGGTTCCTGACTATCCTGCCGCCAAGCGCTTCTATCATGCACTGATGGCCAAGGCAGATACCAAGTATGGGTTTTTTCCCCATAAAACTTGTTATAACCTCTTTTGATATCCCCGCGTTTTCGGGCCATGAAGGCCCCGGCGATATTACTATATGCGTCGGGTCAAGTTTCTTTATCTCTTCTATCGTTGTCTCGTCATTCCTTAAAACCACAATATTTTTTTCAAACTCGCCCATATACTGGACTATATTATATGTAAAACTGTCGTAATTATCTATCATCAGCACCATATTACATTTCCTCCGCTTTCGCGGCCATTTCAACCGCTTTTAATACAGCCGCCGCTTTTGTCATACTTTCCTTGTATTCAAATTCCGGCTTGCTGTCCACCACAATTCCGGCGCCTGCCTGAAAGTATGCCCTGTTGCCTTCGTGATAAATGGTCCTGATAGAAATACACGTTTCCATATCCCCGTTAAAACCTATCACGCCCACGCTTCCCGCATAGGGGCCGCGCTTTACATTTTCCATGTCATCTATTATCTGCATCGCCCTTACTTTTGGCGCGCCCGATACCGTACCCGCGGGAAAAGTACTTTTAAATACATCAAACGCATCCAGCCCTTTTTTTACTGTTCCCGTGACATCAGACACTATGTGCATCACGTGAGAGTAGCGTTCTATTGCCATAAAATCATTTACCTTTACAGTGCCTGTTTCACATACGCGCCCAAGGTCATTGCGGCCAAGGTCTACAAGCATCACGTGTTCCGCGCGCTCTTTAACATCTGCCAGCAGTTCTGCTTCAAGCGCTTTATCTTCTTCTTCTGTCTTACCCCTTCTTCTGGTGCCTGCTATCGGCTTTACTTCCGCTGTCCTGCCTGACAGATTTGCCATTACTTCCGGCGACGCGCCTATTATGTACCTTTTCCCAAAACGGATAAAGAACATATAAGGCGATGGATTAATTGTCCTTAAAGCCCTGTAAAGAAGTATGGGGTCGCCGTTAAAAGGGGCGGAAAACCTCTGGGACAGCACAACCTGAATTGCCTCGCCGTTATTTAACAGCGCCACGGTATCTGCCACGGCCTTTTTAAACACTTCTTTTTTTGTATGGTTCTTTATGGCAATTGCGCCTTTATGCTTTTTAAACGATAACTTTTTTAACGGCCTTTTAAGATCCGCTATTATTAAGTCTATCCGTTTAACCGCGGCTGCGTGTTTTTTACGGATATCACTTTCAGTGTCGTGTTCATCCGTAAGTATGTTATGCACCACTTTTATCTTGTGATAAACATTATCAAAGATAATGAGAATATCTGTAAACATAAGATAAATGTCAGGCCATTTCAGATTGTCTGTCTTGGGTTTGTCAGGAACTTTCTCGTACAATTTTATTGTGTCATACCCCACGTACCCCACAGCACCGCCGCAAAAAGGCGGAAGGCCCGGTATCTTTGCCGCTCTGTATGATTTAAATATGGTTTTTAATATGGAAAAAGGGTCCTTTGTATCAATCGTGCTTTTATTGCCTTTATATTCCAGTATTGCCCTGCCGTTCTGATAAGTAAAGGTCTGATACGGCCGGCGTCCAAGAAAAGAATACCTTGCCGTTTTTTCCCCGCCTTCAATACTTTCAAGCAGAAATGAATTTTCGGGATTATCTATTCTTAAGTACACGGAAAGCGGCGTTTCAAGGTCAGCCAGCATTTCTTTATAAACCGGTATTACATTGAATTTCTTAGAAAGTTTTAAAACCTCTTTTATATCGGTGAATTCCATTTTTTATCCCTTTTTTTTGTAAACCGTTTCCGGGTCAAAAACTTTTTCGCCCTGTATTTCCATGTCGTTGTTTTCTTTAATTTCCCTGAAAAAACATGATTCATATCCGACATGGCAGGCTGCCCCGCCTATCTGGTTTACTTTAATTAGAACCGCGTCCATGTCGCAGTCTATGTATATATTCTTAACTTCCTGAACGTTTCCCGACTCTTCACCTTTAAACCACAGTTTGTTCCGCGAGCGTGACCAATAATGCACCTTGCGGGTGGCAAGGGTTAATTCAAGCGCCTCTTTATTCATCCAGGCTATCATCAGGATATGACCTGTTTTATAGTCCTGTGCAATTGCCGCGCACAGCCCTTTTTCGTCAAATTTCACTTTACCAATCTCAAATTTTTCCATATAAAACCTCCATTAATTTAAAGAACGGGTGTAATCCCGCTTTTTAGTATAATAAACGAAAAATACCAAAAGTCAAAGAGAAATAAAAGATTCCCCAAATTATACCCTGTTTTTTGCCGGTTATGCGTTACGGTTTATTCTGCCATAAATTTCGGTATTTTAGAGGTCTTTTTAATGCTGTATTCGCCGTCCATAGCAGCTTCTTTTCCCCATCCATATAACCCCGTAAACTTACCGTCCTTGGTCATATCCATTTCGGCGCAATCGCTGTTTCCCGGCCCCCACGACCATGCAAGCCAGCCGATATTATTTTTAGCGCAGTGCTCCATTATGGCTTTATAGGCAATAGTCTTAACGCACCCTATCCCATAAGCAGCAAACTCCCCCACTATTAAGGGCGCATTTGTATATGATACCGATTCCAGCGCGTCTTTAACACGGTTTTCATCATTATCCGTCCACCACATATGGATGGAAAAAATTATATTCTTATCCGGGTCAGCATTCAGTATTTCTTCCGCGCCGGCATAATAATTATTCATGTCCTGCCCGCATTTGCCCGCGTCAATAACTATAGGACCGTGAATTCCCGCTTTTCGCATGGACTTTACGGCCAAAATATATTGTTTGTTATAATCCGCCACGGTGACTTTCCAGTCGCCTATTTCATTGCCATAGTTTATCACAAGGTATTTCTGATGCTTTTTTGCAATTGCAATCATTTCAGGGACTGTCCACCACGCGGTAAGCTGTTTAAATAAACTTTCATCCCATTTGCAGGTGGCATCATGCAGTTCCACTATGGGTATCATTTTATTCGCGGCGCATTTCTCTATAAGCTCGTCCAATTCTTTATAATTTCCGTCTTTCATAGTCCAGACAATCCGCACGCAATTGGCGCCCGTTTTGGCTATTTCAGGAATTGAATTTCCCTGCTTGTCCGTCCAGACAAACATCTTATTCACGCCGCGCAATATTATTTCTTCCCCGTCCGGCGCGAATATTTTATTTCCTTTTACATATATTCCCGCAGCTTCTTTCTCATCCGCGCAGGCAATACATGCAAATAACATTGCAAATATTAAAATGATTGTTTTTTTCATAAACTTCTCCCCGGTTATACTGTTCATTTTATTTTAGATTTATTCTGTTTGCGCTGTAACTTTTAACCTACAACTTGTTACTTGTTACCTGTTACCTGTTACTTGTTACTTGTTACTTGTTACCTGTTACTTGTTACTTGTTACTTGTTACTTGTTACTTGTTACTTGCAACCTGTTACCTGTTTTACAACCTTACCGCTATTCCGTTAGCCCTTAAATACTGTTTTACCGACTTTACCGTATATTCTTTATAGTGAAAAATAGAAGCTGCAAGCACCGCGTCTGCTTTTCCTTTTTTTAACACTTCAAGCATATGTTCGGGTCCGCCCGCGCCGCCTGAGGCTATTACAGGAACTTCAACCGCTTCTGACACGGCAAGGTTAAGCGGAATATCATAGCCCGCTTTTGTGCCGTCGGCATCCATACTGGTTAACAATATCTCGCCCGCGCCAAGCTTTACCGCCTGCTTTATCCACTTTAACGCGTCAATACCCGTGGCGGTCCTTCCGCCGTGCGTATATACTTCCCACTTTCCTTTGGATTTTCTTTTGGCATCCACAGCAAGCACAATACACTGCCTTCCAAACTTTCTTGCGCCTTTTTCTATAAGAGCCGGATTTATGACAGCAGCGGTGTTAACAGAGACTTTATCCGCGCCGTTTTTTAAGATAAGTTCCATATCTGAAACTTCCCTTATTCCGCCGCCCACGGTAAAAGGAATATAGATTTTTTCCGCGGTCTTTCTTACAACATCTATTATTGTCTTTCTTACTTCGTGAGACGCTGTGATATCAAGAAATACCAGTTCGTCCGCCCCCGCTTTATTGTACCTGACCGCTGCTTCCACAGGGTCGCCCGCGTCTTTTAAGTTTAAAAACTTTACGCCTTTTACCACCCTGCCTTTGTTGACATCCAGGCATGGTATTATTCTTTTTGTCAGCATCGGTTAATCCTTTACCAGCTTTACCGCTTCTTTAAGGTCAATGTTGCCGGTGTAAAGCGCCTTTCCTATTATAACGCCTTCCACATTGTCATACTTCTTTGAAAGTTCAATACAGCGGGCAATATTTTTCATTCTTGTAATACCGCCGGATATTATCACTTTCATCTTTGTATTTTTAAGGACATTTACCACACCCTTAAAATTAGGGCCTTTTAAAACTCCGTCGCGGTTTATGTCGGTGTAAACAATCATCTTGGCGCCGGCTGCTTCCAGCTGTTTTATGAAATCAATCGCGTCTATTTTGGTGATGTCTTTCCAACCTTTTGCCGCCACTTTTCCGTCTTTCGCGTCAACGCCTATTACTATCTTATCGCCGTATTTTTCCACCATTTTTTTAAGAAATTTGTCGCTGCCTATTACGGACGTGGAAAGAATCACCCTTCTGGCTCCCGCCCTTATATACTTTTTTATGGTTTTTTCCGTCCTGATTCCGCCGCCCACTTCCACCTTTGCCCTTAAAGCTTTTATCATTTTAATGATAAGCTCCATATTCTTGGGCCTTCCGGAAAATGCGCCGTCAAGGTCAACCACGTGTATCATGCGCGCGCCTTTAACCTGCCAAAGTTTGGCCATAGCCACGGGCTCTTTGCTGTATACGGTTTCGTCCCTTACATCCCCCATTATTAACCTTACGCATTTGCCTTTCCTTAAATCAATTGCCGGTATAATCTGCATGAATTCACCTTTCCCGATTTTCAACAAATTTATTGAAATTCTTATAGATTTTAAGCATTTTTTCGCCGCTTTTTTCCGGATGAAACTGAAACCCGAAAATATTTCCGCGGCTAACCGCCGAGGCAAATTTAACGCCCGCGTAATCCGTCACGCAAAGGGTATCTTTTTTATCTTCCGGCAGCGTATAGTAAGAGTGTACAAAATATACTTCCGCATTATCATTAATGCCTTTAATCACCGGATTACTTTTATCCTGAATCATTATATTGTTCCAGCCCATATGCGGTATTTTCATTTTACCGGCAAACCTTACCACTTTGCCTTTTATAAAACCAAAACCTTTATGGCTGCCAAATTCTTCGCTGTGAGCCATTAAAAGCTGCATACCAAGGCATATCCCAAGTATGGGTTTGCCCGCTTTGCCCGCTTCTTTAACCGGCATATAAAGTTTTCTTGCTTTAAGCTGTTTTATGGCATCGCCAAAAGCACCCACCCCGGGCAAGACCAAACCTGACGCTTTTTTAATATCTTCAGGTTTATCAGATACTTTTACGGACGCTTTAATGTGCGCAAAAGCCTTGCTTACACTGTGAAGATTTCCCATTCCATAATC
Organism: Candidatus Goldiibacteriota bacterium; assembly: GCA_016937715.1. NCBI lineage: Bacteria > Candidatus Goldiibacteriota > Candidatus Goldiibacteriota bacterium. The sequence continues at coordinate 22,373 of JAFGWA010000026.1, read as the reverse complement.
AACTATTACGATTCTGCCCATTTTATTTTATAAACTTCCTTTTGTGCTTTTTACGGTTTTTCCGTCAACTTTTAAAGCATCTTTTAACGCAAGCGCCAGCCCTTTAAATGCCGCCTCCGCGATATGATGCGTGTTCTTTCCTTTTATCTGGTCAACATGCAGGGTAAGATTTGCTCCGCGCGCGAACCCGTGAAAAAATTCTTCAATTAATTCCGTATCAAAATTTCCTGTTTTCTTTTCTTTAAGGTCAAGGTTAACCTCGCAATACGTCCTTCCTGACAGGTCTAAAACCACCCTTACAAGCGCTTCATCCAGGACGCCGCATGCCGAACCGAATCTGGCAATGCCTTTTTTATCGCCCAGCGCTTTTGCAAGCGCTTTGCCTATTACAATGCCCGTGTCTTCAGTAATATGGTGCGCGTCTATCTGAATATCGCCTTTTACCTTAAGGACAATGTCCACATTGCTGTGCCTTGATAACTGTTCTATCATATGCGTTAAAAAAGGCACCTGCGTGTCTATCTTATACGCCCCGCTTTTATTGACACCAAGCAAAAGGTCTATATCCGTCTCTTTTGTCTTTCTTTTTATGGCCGCTTTTTTTGCCATTAAACACCTCTTTTAAGAATTTTAAGAACCGCCGTATTTTCAGCGGGTTTTCCGACTGTTATTCTTGCCCAGCCGGCAGCAGATCCTTTGCTGAACATTCTAATAGAAATACCGCTTTTTTCAAAGGCAAATTTCGCTTTTTTAGCATTATTTAATTTAAGAAATATAAAATTCGCGTCGCTTTTAACGGCTGTATATTTTGATTCAATCACCTTAAACATCCTTTCACGTTCTTTCTTTATTATATCAAGCGTGTTCTTCATCTGCCTGTCATTCTTCATTGCTTCCATTGCAATAAACAGGGAAAGTGAATTAATGTTATAAGGAAGCCTCACTTTGTTGACATTATTGCATATTTCTTTGGATGCCGCCATGTAGCCAAGCCTTAATCCTGCCATTGAAAACGCTTTTGAAAATGTCCTGGTTATTATAAGATTGGGGTATTTTTTTAACAGCGGCAGAAAGGTCTTTCCTGAAAATTCAAAATAAGCTTCATCAATAACTGTCAGCGCCGAAGTGTTATCAAGGATATTTATTATCCGTTCACGTGAAAAACAGTTCCCTGTGGGATTGTTAGGATAAGTGATAAATATAAATTTGGTTTTGTTCTTACGGCTTAATTTAATTATATTTGCGTCATCAAGGTCAAAATCCTTATCCAGCGGTACGGGTATAAACTTTCCGCCTAACGCTTTTCCTATCAGCCCGTACATTTCAAAAGACGGCACCGGGGCAATTACACCATCGCCACGCTCCAGATACGCCATCATAAGATAAAGCAGCAGCTCGTCAGAACCGTTGCCCACAACTATGTTATCCGGATGTACTTTCAGTTTCTTACCCAGAACTTTTCTTAAAGACGGGGCTCCCGGCTGCGGATATCTGTTTAGATCAAGCGACGCCGCTTTGGCAAGAATCTTTTTAGCCAGCACCTCAGGAATTCCATAAGGATTCTCATTGGCATCAAGTTTATACCTGCCTTTAAAAAGGCACGGATCATAAGCTTTTAAATCAGCGATACTGCTTTTAGGTGGTATTTTCATCATGCTTCCTTGTTATTTTTTTCGCCTTATTTCAATGCTTCTCTTGTGGTTTAAAAGGGTTTCAGTTTCCGCCATTTGCTCTGCCAGCGGCCCGAATTTTTCAATTGCTTTTTTAGTACACCTTACAATATGCGTGTGTTTCATAAAATCCAGCACTGACAGTCCGGAAAAGAATTTGGAGGTGCCGTTGGTGGGAAGTATATGATTAGCGCCTGCCATATAGTCGCCAAAAGCCACAGGCGAATAATTGCCGGCAAATATTGCCGGAGCATTTGTAATTCCGTCAATTACGGCATTATCTTTTTTTGTAATTACCGTCAGGTGCTCGGGCCCTTTTTCATTCGCAATTCCCGCCGCTTGCTCCAGCGATTTCACGGTGATTATAACCGCGGTAATATTCAGTTTGCTTTCCTTTTTCAGCCCGGCTTCAATAAAGTCTGCCAGTTTTCTGGAAGTTGTAATTAAGACTGAATGCCCGTTTACGTGTTCTGCCTGCGCTAAAAGGTCAAATAATATGAATTGCGGGTCTGCTGTTTCATCCGCAATTACGGTAACTTCTGACGGCCCGTTAATGGAATCTATGCCAATAGTGCCAAAAAGCTCTTTTTTCGCGCCGGTGGAATAAATATTACCCGGCCCAACCACTTTATTAACTCTTGGAATGCTTTTTGTACCATAAGCAAGCGCTGCAACCGCCTGCGCGCCGCCGGCGCGGTATATTTCTTTTATTCCTATAATGTCTGCCGCGACAAGCACGTAAGGGTTTACTTCAGAATTATAACGCGGCGGTGATACAATACATATTCTTTTAACCCCCGCTGTAATTGCCGGTATTCCCGCCATCAAAACCGTTGAAAACAGCGGAGCCTGGCCTCCCGGGATATATATTCCCGCGGAATCCAAAGGCAGATACTTTTGCTCAATAGTATAACCTTCATTTTTATATGTATATCCTTTAATATTATCTTTCTGCAGTCCGTGAAAATCAGATATGTTTTTTGCCGCCGCTTTTATGGCTTTTATAAGGCTTTTGTCTATAAGGGAATACGCTTTTTTAATATCCGCATCCGTGACTTTAAGAGACTTAATTTTTGCTTTGTCAAACTTTGCCGCATAATTTAAAAGCGCCGCGTCGCCGTTTTTTCTGACATCATCAATAATTTCAAGGACCGAATCCGGCACTTTTGAAGAAAACGCGTCAATTTTTTTAAGATACTCTTTTATTTCAGCATCATTGTTTTTTGTATAGGCAAAACGCTTTATCATTATTCTCTCCTGTAATTTCCGGAAGTTTTATTATTTCCTGTCCTGTGAATATACCTTTCTGGCCTCCACAGTTGCCAGATATGTCCTTTTAAGTTCATTCTTTATAAGTTTTGAATCTATGGCAGTTTTATACTTTTCACTTAGCTGTTCTGTATAGTACCTGACGCCCTCTTCCGGCTTCTCCAGTATATATTTCATAAGGTCTTTTTTCTGCTCAAAGGTTAAGAATTTAATACCCTCTTTTTCCCTGCCCTTTTCTTTCCGTTTTTTATTAAGTTTATCAAAAGCCTGAATGTTTATGCCAAGTTTCTTTTCTATTTCTTTGCCTGTCATACCTTTCTTCTTTAACCTTTCTATATCTTTTCCGGCCTTATTTAATACCATACTCTCGCTCTTTTTTTCTTTTACAGCCACAAGAGTTATGTCGTCATTCTGCGGGTAACCCTGAGTGAAATTTTTCAGTTCTTCTTCAAGATTGGCTATGAATTCCTTGGAAGTCAGTTTGCCGTACTTTTTTACCGCCTCAACAAAACGCTGTTCGCCAAACTGCTCCCTTTTTCCGTTCATGGCTTCCGTGACCCCGTCGGTATAAATCAGCAGTAAATCATCTTTCTGCAGTTTTATGGTTTCTTCCGCCATAACCGTGCGAAAAAGGTCGTCATCCGGCAGGCTTATGCCAAGAGGGAAACCTTTTGGTTTTACCCAGTACACTTTATCTTCTTTTGCCCTGTATATCAGAAGCGGGTCATGCCCCGCGCATGCGAAATTGATTTTTCTGCTTAACGAATCAAGCACAAGGTAAAAAGCGGTCACAAACATCCCTTTTTTCATATCTTCTTTGACAAAATTGTTCACTTTGACAAGCACGTTTTTCGCGGAACGGTTCTGATTTGCCACAAGCCTAACTACCGTCCTTGTAATGGTCATAACCAGCGACCCCGGAACACCCTTTCCGGATACGTCCGCAACAATTACGCCTATAAGGCCGGGGCCCACTTTCATCACGTCATAATAGTCCCCGCCCACATCACGCGCCGCCCTGTAAAAAGAGGCGATATCAAACCCTTCGGTTTCGGGCAGGTCTTTTGGAAGAAGGGTGGTCTGTATCTCTTTTGCCACCTGTATTTCCTTTTGCACCTTTTCCTGTTCCACAAGTTCGGCCTGAACACCCTTAAACTTTTTGGCCATATCATTAAAGGCATTGGCAATATCCGTAAATTCATCCTTGCCGTCCAGTTCTATCTTATGATCAAGCCGCCCTTCGCCTATTGCAATAACACCGTCCTTTAACTGCATTAACGGTTTCATAATAACACCCAGAAGCATATAAATACCCAGCACAGACAAGGCAAATACCACAAGAGTGACAAAAATTATATTGGCTTTCTTGCCTTCCATTACACGCCTTGCGTCTTCCGCGCCTATAACAATATGCACTTCGCCTATATCAATATTCTGATAGGTAATAGGCTCTATAAGCCGGTAACCTTCGCCGCGCACATCCTTAAAAGTGACAAGCTGCACATCCGAAACCGCGCGGGAACCCGTTACCGTGTCCTTCATTTCAAACTTTGTGTACAATTTCTGCACGTCGCTGTGGGCAATTATTTTTCCGGTATTATCTATTACCATTACTTCCCTGACATTTTCAGTGTTTTTCTTTATCTGCTGTACAAGTTTTATTATAGGAAGGGCGTTGCCTTTTATCATCCTGTCTTTAGCATACTGCCCCACGCTTCTTACCGTTTCCGCTGAATTCAGTATGTACTTTTCTTTAAGCACCTGCCTTTCGTGCTGAAGAAAATACCAGTAAATTCCGCCCATTAGAATTATTATAAACATGGTGGTTGCAAGCGCGAATTTTTCCTTTATCCCTCGGCCCGTGGAGAAAATTGCAAGAAACCTGTTAAGAATAGAGGGTTTGGAATGGTATTTAACAAGCGTAAGTTCGTTGCCGCGCGGAGTTATGTTATAATCGCTTTTATCCGTAAGTTTTCTGATAATCCACACGCCTAGGCCGCCCTTCTTGCCTATGTCCACGTAGTGGTTAAGGTTGGGCGTGCGGAAAGATTTCCAGTTGAAACTCTGCCCGTGGTCAATTATGGTTATATAAATCCCTTTTTCTTTTATCTGAACTTCAAAATCAATTACGCCTTCCGCGCCTTTATAGGCATGTTTGATTATATTGGAACACGCTTCATCAAGGACAACCATCATATTGTTCATGTCCTTGTAGGAAAAGTTATGTTGTTTAAATATAGCTCCAAGCTTCAGCTTTATGTCGGCAACTGCCGGCGCTTTAGCCGGAAATGTGAACTTCTCTTCTGAAATCACCTTATTACTAAAAAGCATCTTTCCCGCCTATTTTTCTATTTTTTCAATGCCAAGCAGCATTGAATTAACTTCTTTTAAGTTATCAAGCGCCAGTTTATTATACGGGTCAATGGCAAGTATCTTTTCCCATTCTTTTTTAGCGCCCGTGTAATCCTCATTCATGTATTTATCAACGCCGGACTTGTAAAGCTTAAGCACGGCGTCGCTGTACATTTCTTCCTTGGACTTTCTTAAAATAGTCTTTACCATGGATACATAATACGCGGTATTAAGGTAATTTATGTCAGCCCTGTAAACCGTTTCAAATTCAAGGACCGCCCTCTGATAATCATTTTCATAGTAGGCCTCAAGCCCTTTGGTATAATGCGACGCCTTAAAATATTCCAGTTTGGCAGAGTCTTTTTTAATGGACTCAATTGTCTTTTTCATTTCCTGAAGTTCTTTTGAAGCCATTGCTTTGGCCTTTTCTTCAACTTTTTTATTCTCAATTTCCTCTTTTCTTGCCCGTAAATCGCTTACATTTTCACCAAATCTTGCCCTGACGGATACCCTGTGCTGCCCTTCTATATCATTCATAAAATAACCGTAATCCAGCATGTAGTTTTCCATCACCGATATTCCTGCGCCAAAAGAAATTATGCCGTAAGAATTATATCCGCCCCTTACAAAAAATATTTCCAGTATTCCCAGTTCCGCCCCTGCCATGAATTCAAATTCCGTGCCTACCGGCACCGACCCGTCGGCAAAAATTGAAACCACTACATTTTTAAACTTGCGTGAATAACCCGCCCCCAGCAGAACCTGGCGCGGGTAAATATCCGCATTGCCGTCAAGATTTATTGAGGGTTCCAGCAGATTTCTAAACAGCAGCCCTGCAGTTACCGTGCTTTTATCATCAGGTTTAATTGAATACTGCAGCCCGGCATCAATGCCGAACGAAGTATCCGAATACCCTGCAATTCCATGGTGGTCCACTTTAAAAGATATGCCTCCAAGAAGCCCTTCAAAATACAGTTTATTGGAATACGCCGCCGTGAATTCAGCAAGCAGCTGTGATGTTTTACCGGCCTCTGCCCCGTCTTCATCGCGCTGAATTATATCTTCCGTTGACATCATAGCCGCGGAGACTCCAAAAGCGCCAAAATCGGTTGTAGGTAATGCCGCCGAGATATAATTATACGCAGTATCAAAATACATAGGCGTGTAAGCTGCCTGTATCTCCAGCCGTTCCAATGTAAAAAGGGCTGCCGGATTTGCTTTTATACTGCTGCTGTCGCCTTCGCCGCCTATAAACGCGCATCCCATTGACTGCGCCCTTACACCCATGCCGATGTCAAATAAAGAAGTGACTCCGGCGCTTGTGGCAAAAGACGACACAGGCAGCACAAACAGCAAAAATACCTTAAGCGCGGTCTTCATCATCAATTTCAAGCTCCATTTTAAGGGTTTCAAGCGTTATTTTTACTATTATAGCAGATATTTTATCGCCAAGCCTGAATATTTTCTTTGTCCTTCTGCCGACAGCCATCTGCCTTGTTTCATCGTACAAATAATAATCATCGCGCATCGCGTCAAAATTCATGAACCCTTCCACAGGGTACTGCGAAAGTTCCACCACAAAACCGTTCTTGGTTATTCTGGTGATAATAACTTCAAGCGTATCACCAAGCTTTTCCTTTAAAAAATTAAGCGCGTACAATCTAAAAATATCATTTTCCGCTTTTTCCGAATTTTCTTCGTGCGTGGAAATATCATACGCCGAACCTTTTAAATATGCCTTATCCGTATCCTTCATAAACTGTGTCCCAAGTTTATTTTTTATAAGCCTATGGACGACAACATCGGCATAACGGCGGATAGGAGACGTAAAATGAGTGTATTTTTTAAGCGCCAGCCCGAAATGGCCCTGATTAACCTCTGAATACCTTGCCAGCTGCATGGCACGCAGCAGTTTACGCTCCAGGAATATGCTTTTTTCCGTCCCTTTAATTTTTTCAGCGGCAGCCTGAAACTCTTTACTTTCCGGTTTTTTTATCCTTACCGTATACCCCATGGCAGCGGCAAAATCATTAAATTCCATAATATCTTTCTCCACCGGCTGAGGGTGTATCCTGAACATACCCGCGGAGTAATTTTTTGTAATAAAATCAGCTGCGCAGACATTTGCGTATATCATGCAATACTCTATAAGTTTATGGGAATCAAGGCCCATCTTTCTTCTTATGTCCCTGACCTGAAATCCGTCGCCCATAAGCAGAATGGGTTCGCCAAGATCAAAATCGACCATGCCGCCTTCAAACATCTTTTTGCGCAGCACGTCCTTTAATTCAGCCATTAAAAAAACCATTTCTTTGATATTCCTGTCTTTAATTTCCAATCTTCCTTTTATTATATCTTCCACCTGTTCATACGCGAATCTTTTGCTGTTTCTAATAACACTTTCCTTAATATCATACTTTATAACTTCGCCTTCAGGGCTGATTTCCATAAAGACGGAAAAAGTAAGCCTGTCTTTGCCTTCCACAAGCGAACACATGTCATTGGAAAGACGTTCCGGAAGCATTGGAATTACCTCGCCCGGAAGGTAAGTGCTTACCGAACGTTCATAAGCCTCTTCATCCATTGCGGTGCCTTCGTGCAGAAAATGCGTGACATCGGCTATGTGCACCCCAAGCATATAATTCCCGTTTTCGGTGTATAAAGATATGGCGTCATCAAAATCCTTGGCGTCAAAAGGGTCTATTGTAATTATGGTGTCTTTTCTTAAATCCACCCTTCCGGCAATTACATCTTTAGGAATTTCAAGTTTGTCCGCTTCTGCCAGGACTTCGTCCGGAAATTTCTGCCTTATATCGCGCTTATTCAGAATAAACAGTTTATGCATTTCCACATTATCCGTATCATCAAGATGGGAAATTACTTCACCCGCTAATCCGTCCGGCGTCTCTGAAATTTCAATAAGCACAATATCATTAATTTTCAGCTCAAAATCGCTTTTTTTAAGTTTGATGAAGGGCGTTTCTTTAAATACAAGAGAGGCATAAAGGCGCGTGCCTACCATTTTTACCCTGCACATAAAAGGACCATCCCCGCGTTTAATTATCCGTTTTAACGTCCCTTCCCTCGCGCCTACCCTGCTCTTTTTCACATAGATTTCCACTTCATCGCCGGGCAATAATTCCGCCACAGTGCGCCTTCCAAGAAAAATATCCTCGCCGCCTTCCACAAGAAGAAAACCAAAATCCGCTTTAAGGTCAACTTTGCCCTGCACCGTATTAGACCGTTCAAAAGCGCCGGATACGGCAAACCTGTTTCTTGATTTTTCTATGCTGCCTTCCCTGGCAAGCTGTTTTAATATTTTTTTTATTTTGGAACGTTCCGTCTTTGGCGCCCCAAGAGCAATTAAGACACTTTTCACGTTAACAGAAATGCCTTTTTCTTTGATAACCGACAGAACTGATTCAACGGTTACTTCCTTGCGCCTGTCATTTTTCCTTTTCACTATTCCCCCATATGGTATTAAACAATTACTCTAGCTCTTTTTCCGGCTCCGGGTAATAAATTGTGGTGCCTCCCGAATTGTCATCGCCGCCTTCCTGTCCTTCTTTGGGATGAGGCAGCGGGTCAAAAGAATAATTGGCTTTTACGGAAAATAAAATATCATCCGGTTCATTTGCATACACCCTGTAAGCATCCAGTAAAAAATCCACGGAAAACACAAGGTCAAATCCGCCGTTAAAAGAAAGTACAGCCTGCGGCACAGCTTTCCATATATATGAGAAATATTCGCCATATATCCAATACTGCGCGCCGGCTTCACACAGAAGCGTAATTTTCTGTTTTTCCGGGTCATTAAACACTTCAACACCCATCCCCGCCATTGCCGTAATTTCATTTTTATACATTACATTTTTAAGGTTCTGTTCAAATATTACATCCGCGTAAAACCTAAGCAGCCATAAAGGCATACGCGCCTGCGCCCTTAATATCAGATTCAGTTTATCGCTATAATCCAGAAGCCTTGGATCGTCAGGCAGATTTTCAATTAAAGGCACCCTTATTCCGGCGCCCACGCTGAACATATCCCCTATTTTCCTGTCCGCTGCCACTGTAAGCGACTGAAAATTATTTAAATTATAATCACCCATTTTCTGCAGGACATGCAGAACACTTATCCCCGCGGAATAATCTTCCGGAAGGTTTATTGAAAGCCTGAAAGACTGCGACATTCCGGTCATCACCTGCGTGGTAAGCCCTTCAAGAAGCCTGTTATAGTAACTGTCTTCACCCTGAATAATATAAAAACTTTTATATTCAAAATATTTTTCCGTATATTCGGCCTGCAGGTAATAGGGTTGTGTATATACGGGCGCGCCAGAATCCGCGGTAAAAGCGCAGACACACGCGGCCTGAATTAAAAACAGGGCTGCGGCAAACAGTGATTTTTTCATTTATTGTCCTTGTACTGCTGTTTGGCCGCGTTATGCTGATTTAAAGTTTCAGAAAAAGTATGCGCCCCGTCAGCCTTTACCACAAAGTACCTGTATTTTGTGTCTGCCGGAGCCATTGCGGCTTCTATACTTTTAATTCCCGGATTGCATATCGGCCCGGGGGGTAATCCGATAGTTATATATGTGTTATAGGGAGAATTGAATCTGAGATCCTTGTATAAAAGCGCGCCTTTTTTCTTATTTTTAGCGTACCTTACCGTGGCGCAGGATTCAAGCCTCTGCAGGTATGCTTCTTCCGACTTTAACCTGTTATAGAATACAGAAGCCACTTTGGGCCTTTCAGAATCCAGCTGCGCTTCTTTTTCTATTATAGAGGCAAGTTTTAAAATTCCGTATCCGTTTATTTTATAACCGTTGATTACATAATTTTCATCTATATTCAGGGCAACTTTCTGCTTAAACCGCGCGTACATGGCCGCTATAACGCGCTCTTCTGTCTCCCCTTTTACAAAGCTATAAGTGTCAGGAAAAAGAAAACCTTCCGCATTGTTTCTTGGAAATCCGTTTTTCTTAAGGAATTCCGGATCCCTGCACAAAGCCATAAAGCGCGCGGGGTCAGCCATACTTTTTGACGCAAGCGCCGCGGCTATTTCGGATACATCCATGCCTTCGGTCACGGTAACAGGGTGTTTGATAACATCCCCTATTGCCATTCTTTTTATAATACCCGCTATGTTTTCATTATAGCCAAATTCATACTCTCCGGCTTTCAGGTTTGTGGTATTGCCTGAAATAATTGAATATACCCTGAAAACCGTCCTGTTTCTTATAACACCGGCATTTTTTAATTCCCTGGAAATAGCCCTTATTCCTGAACCGTAATTTATATATACATTTACCTTATCATCAGACAGCGGATGAACCGGTATAAAAAAACAGAAAATTACGGCTGATAATAACGCCATAAAAAAAACAGTCACAAATTTAACCGCCGCCGTTAAAGTTTTTTTGCGTTCAGACATTGCGCTCCCTCATTTTAAGAAAATCAAGGTAATTCTGCAGAATAAGAGCCGCAGCCACTTTATCCACGGTTTCTTTTCTTTTGTCGCGCCTCATACCGCCGGCAATAAGCATTTTATTAGCCTGCATAGAAGTAAGCCTTTCATCCCACATCACTATTTCCATTTCCGGAAAAAGCGTTTTTAACCTTTCCGCAAGTTCATTGGCAAACGTTGTCTTGGGATTATCCGTCCCGTTCATATTTAAAGGCCTGCCGACTACAAGCCTGCCCGGTTTTCTTTCTTCCACCACTTTTTTAATTTCTTCATCCGTTTTCTCGTTTACTTCTATGTAGCCTATTCCCGCCGCTATTAAAGCGGTTTCATCGCTTGATGCCACGCCTATCCTTTTCGTACCTGAATCAAATGCCATTATTCTCAATGTGATTCTCCTGTTGTTTTATGCCGTCAAAGTTTTTATTAATTCTATTACTTTATTTATGGCTTCATCCACTTTTGAAGGGTCCTTGCCTCCGGCTTCGGCCATGTCTTTTCTTCCGCCGCCGCCGCCGCCGCATACGGCAGCCGCCTCTTTAACTATCTTTCCGGCATCAAGTTTTCCTGATGCGTCATCAGAAACAACGCACAGGAAAGAAATTTTTCCTTCTACGGAATTCGCTATTAAAGCCGCTCCTTTTTTTACCCTTGCCTTTAAAATATCGCCAAGGTCCCTTACAGCCTTTTTATCGGCATCCGCGAACTTAACAGTTATTAGCTTATATCCGTTTATCTCCACGGCAGAATCAAGGTAACTTTCCACATTTTTTAACACATCAGCTTTTTTGTATTCAGAAATACTTTTTTCCATCTCTCTATTTTCAGATGCAAGTTTTTTCAGCCTTTCCTTTATATCATCTATAGACGATACCTTAAACTGCTCTTTTAAGCCGTTTATAAAATCATCATATTCCCCAAAAAGCGCCTCAGCGCCCCTTCCGGTTACGGCTTCTATCCTGCGCACTCCCGCCGCCGTGGAACCATACGAGATTATCTTAACCATACCAATCTCTCCGGAATTGCTTATATGCGTCCCGGCGCACAGCTCAAGCGAGACATCACCGACTGTAACCATTCTGACTTTATCTTTATATTTATCATCAAAAAGCGCCATGGCCCCTTTTGCTTTTGCCTGATGAAAATCAAGCAGTTCAACATTTACGTCATAGCTTTCCTGTATCCAGCCGTTCATGATAAACTGCACTTTTTTTATTTCATCTTCGGTAAGCGGCGCGAAATGCGTAAAGTCGAACCTTAACCTGTCGGGTCCCACATACGAACCTGCCTGCTCTACATGTAATCCCAATACAAGCCTTAAAGCCGCCTGAAGAAGGTGGGTGCATGTATGATTTTTCATCGTTGCGTCTCTTTCATTTTTATCAACCTGCGCCTTAACTGTCATTCCCTCTTTAATTTCGCCTTTTATTACCTTTATGATGTGAATGAATTTTTCATCCATTTTCTGCGTGTCTTTTACCTTTGCTTCGCCGCCGTCAAAATAAAGCATTCCGCTATCGCCCACCTGGCCTCCGCCTTCGGCGTAAAAAGGGGTTTTATCAAGCACCACAAATGCTTCCTGACCCGCGGCAACTGACTGCACTTTTTCTTTCTTCGCGGCAAGCAGCAGAACTTTGCACCCGTCTTCATTTATGGTTTCATAACCGGTGAACTTTGTTACATTAAGTTTTTCAAGGGTCCCTTTTGGCATTTTTTCGCCAAGCTCGGAATTAATTCCCTTCCACGCTTTTTTTGCCATTGCTCTCTGCGCTTCCATTGAAGATTTAAAACCGTCTTTATCGACGTTCATGCCGTTTTCCGCCAGAATCTCCTCTGTTATTTCAATAGGAAAGCCAAAAGTATCATAAAGTTTAAATGCGGCTTCGCCCGATAAATGCTTTTCGCCTTTATCTTTAAGGCCTTTTATTTCATGGTTAAGAAGTTCAATTCCCTTATCCATTGTCTCCGCGAATTTATCTTCTTCCATTTTTATAATCTGCATAATGTAATCTTTTCTCTGTGAAATTTCCGGGTACGCGCCGTTCATAATTTCAGCCACAGTCGGTACAAGCGTATGAAGAAAAGCTTCTTTAATTCCCAGCAGCCTGCCGTGCCTGACGGCGCGCCTTATTATCCTTCTTAATACATAACCGCGCCCTTCGTTTGACGGAAGTACGCCGTCGCCGATAAGAAAAGAAACACCCCTGGCGTGATCCGCAATTACGCGCAGGGATATGTTTGTCTTTTCATCTTTGCCGTATTTGGCGCCGGCAATCTCTTCACACTGTGTTATTATAGGCATAAACAGGTCGGTTTCAAAATTGGATAGCACGCCCTGGGAAACCACCGCAAGCCTTTCAAGCCCCATTCCAAAATCAATATTCTTCTGTGCCAGCGGCAGAAGCTTTCCGTCCGGCTGCTTGTCAAATTCCGTAAAAACGCTGTTGCATATTTCAAGAAAACGGTTATCGTTAGTCTCTATATCCTGCGCCGTCACTTTAGATTTATTATCCGGTTCAAAATCAAAATATATTTCACTGCAGTAGCCGCACGGGCCCACAGGCCCCATTTCCCAGAAATTAGTGTCTTTCCCAAGCCTGAAAATACGGTCTTCGGGAATTTTCATCTTTTTCACCCAGATATCATAAGCGTCATCGTCATCAAGATATATAGTTATATAAAGCCTGTCTTTAGGTAATTTTACGGCTTCGGTTAAAAACTCCCATATCCATTTTATGGCGTCTTCTTTAAAATAATCGCCGAATGAAAAATGCCCAAGCATTTCAAAGAAAGTGTGATGCCTTCTGGTGCGCCCCACATTGTCTATATCATTGGTCCTTATGCATTTTTGTGCCGTGGTAGCCCTTGTAAACGTCAGCGGAACTTTGCCAAGGAAATAATTTTTAAAAGGCACCATTCCGGCCACCGTAAATAACAGTGACGGATCTTCAGGTATTAAAGACCAGCTTGGTTTTATCTGATGCCCTTTGGACGCAAAAAACTGCAGGTATAATTCTCTTAATTCAGCGCTTTTCAATTAAAATTCCTCCTTCATTCCATCTGTGATTTTTTCAATTATATCATACTCAAAGCCCCTTAAAGCAAGATATTTGCCCCAATATTGGGCATTATTGAACTTATCTTTATCTTTAGGCCTGCTCTTTTTTCTATATGCCATCGCCGCTTTTGCAAGCTTTGTTTCATCAAGCCCGCTTAGTATTCCGGTATAATCCTTCTCCGCGAAACCCCTGGCTTCCAGTTTTGCCGCTATAAAAAGCCTGCCCGCCGGCTCTATCAGCGTATATTTCTCAATAATCCTTTCCATAAACGCCCTGTCATTCAGGTAATTCTTTGACTTCAGAAAGTTAATTACCTTTTCTGTTATCTGAGAATCATTGCCTTTTTTTTCAAGTTTCTTTATAAGTTCAAGTTCCGGATAATCCTGTTTTGACAGCAGGTTCAGGCAATATTTCAGGGCTTTCTCATAACTTTTATCCATATTATACCTCTTTTCAAAGTTTGAATTTTTATTATATAATACCCCGGTGCCCGGCGCAACAGGATAACACATCCGTCAAATTTCAGGCCCCTGCCTACTTTTATAATGTTGACAAACAGCGTGTTTAACCTTAAAATTAAGGCATAAATAAGCAAAGGAGCATTAAAATGACAGAAAATACAAAGAAAGTTCTTATAAACACAGGCCTTGCGCTTTCAGTTTTCATAATTGCCTTTTTTGTAATGGCGCCGCTGGAAGTGGTACGCAGGGCAAAACGCGAATTCCTTGAAGGCGAACGCCACCTTTCTTTCTATAAAAACGCGGAAGCAAAAAAACAGTATTACGATGAACAGCTGTCAAAAAAGAAAATATCCGAACCTCAGTACAGAATGCTGATGGAGGACAATTCCCTGAAAAACGCTTATGTACAGTATCAGACCGTCACGGACCTTTTTACTCCGCCTGAGAGCAAATGGGTAAAAAAGTCCCGCGAAAGGCTTAAGGAAATTGAACCGGAATATAACGCCTGGGTTCAACAGCTTCAAAAAGAGATAGAAGCCGCCGGCTATAAAAAGAAACCCAATTAAATAAAAAAACGCACCCCATCGGGTGCGTTTTTAATTTTCGGCTTATTAAATTAATCTTTAAAAACCTGCAGTATCCTTTCAAAGTCTTCCTTATTATAATACTCTATTTCTATTTTACCCCTTTTATAACTGCCCTTAATATTCACCTTGGTTCCAAGCTTAAACTTCATTTCCTTTTCAATATCCTTCATTTCCGCGGAATTGTCTGCCGGCTTAGAAGCGCTTCTGGTTCTTTTTCCGGGCATATCCGCAACCAGTTCTTCAAGTTCCCTTACAGAAAGGTCTTTTTTTACAGCCTGTTCCGCAAGGGCTTTCTGCCTGCTTTTATCATCGATACCCAGAAGTACTTTACCGTGACCTTCATTTAAACGCCCGGTTTTCACATACTGCTGTACGGATTCCGGAAGCATAAGAAGCCTTAACGTGTTGGCCACAGTCGCCCTTACGCGCCCAAGTTTTGCGGCAAGCTGCTCCTGGGTCATCCTGTAACCTTCCATAAGCTGCTTGTAAGCCATCGCTTCTTCTATGGGATTTAAATCTTCTCTTATTATATTTTCCACAACCGCCCATTCAAGTTTTTTCATTGCGGTGACATTTTTTATAACCGCGGGTACCTTTCTTAAACCCGCCCTCTGTGCGGCTATAAAACGCCTTTCACCGGCAATAATTTCATATTTACCCGAACCTGTTTCATTAAGAATAATGGGTTCTATAATGCCGTTTTCTTTTATTGACTGTATTAATTCTTCCATTTTATCAGCCGTAAAAGTCTTCCTGGGCTGCAGTGTATTCGGTTTAATATCAGAAACATTTATTTCTGACAATCCCGAGGACAGAACTACAGGCGCCTGCCCGCTTAATTTGGCCCTTGAACCCGGAATTAACGCGTCAAGGCCTTTTCCAAGCCTGCTTTTTCCTGAACTCATTTTACCAACCTCTCTTTTGATGCGTGTTTTTCACCTTTAATTATTTCTTCGGCAAGATTTTCGTATGCTTTTGCGCCTCTGGAACCTTTATCATATTGAAGTATCGTCTGGCCAAAACCCGGCGCTTCAGACAGCCTTACATTTCTTGGAATTATGGTGTCATAGGCACGGTTTTTAAATTTTTTCTTTATTTCTTCCAGCACCTGGACCGAAAGGCTTGTTCGGGAATCAAACATTGTGATAAGAGCCCCTTCTATCATAAGGTCCGGGTTAAGGCTGTCCTTAACCAGCTCCACAGTTTCAAGCAGCCTGGCAAGTCCTTCTAAAGCATAGAATTCGCACTGTATCGGAATAAGCACCGAATCCGCGGCAACAAGGGAATTCAAGGTTAAAAGCCCAAGCGCCGGGGGACAATCTATAAAAATGTAATCATAATCTTCTTTAATTTCAGCAAGCGCCTGTTTCAGCCTGTATTCGCGCTCCTGCATTTCCACAAGCTGTATTTCAGCGCCGGCAAGATTTACATTTGACGCGGCAAGAAACAAGCCGTCAACCGATGTTTTTTTTATAACCGCGGCGATATTTTCATCGCCCATAAGCACATCATTTATATTTGATTCTTCAGCGTGTTTATTTATGCCAAGCCCAATTGTGGCATTGCCCTGCGGGTCAATATCTACAAGCAAAACTTTTCTTCCTTTTGCCGCCAGATAAGCGGATAAATTGACTGTGGTGGTGGTTTTGCCCACGCCGCCTTTCTGGTTAACAATTGCTATAGTCTTTCCCATAAAACTTTTCACCTTATTCTTCCGGCTGTCCTGATTATCTGAAAATTACCTTCAGCAGCAACCGTACCTGATTTTTTTTCGGTTTTCATCCCGATTATATCATTTTCACCCGTTTTTTCAATTAATATTATATCTGGATTTTCAGGCCTCTCAAAATGATTTTCCGCCACAACACCATATTTCCCGCAGATAAGCTCCACTGTATCGCCAGGCATATACCTGGGAATCGTGCGTAAAAAAACCGCTGTAATTTCAGGATCAAATATAACTCCTGAATTCATTTTTATATAATCCCAAACCTCTTCGGGATTATAAGCCGGCCTGTGAAACCTTTCTGTAACCATTGAATCATAGACATCACACACCGATGCTATTCTGCTTAAAATAAGGATGTTATCGCCGGACAATTTTTTCGGATACCCGGTTCCGTTATACCTTTCGTGATGCTGAAGGGCTATCGCCGAAGAACTTGAAGGCATTCCGTAAACAGACCTTAAATACTCATAAGCTTTTTCCGTATGCTCCTGAATTTTTTCCATCTCGCCGGGTTTTAAAACACTGTTTTTTAAGGAAAAAGTCATGTTTTTCATCTGATAATCATACAGCATCGTTCCTATGCCCAGATCTATTACCGCACTTTTATCCATTCCAAAATTTTTTGCAGCCGCCATGCACATGCAGCATGTGTTAACCATATGAAAAACAAAATAGTTTTCTTTTCCTCTATAATCTATAAAATCATAAATAATATCAGATTTTCCGCAAAGCATCGCATACATTTTTTCCGCGTAAAACTTTAAAATATGGCCATAAGCTATCGCCCTGCCCAATTCGTTATTGGTAGATAGAAATATTTTTATATCGGCGTCATTATAACGTTTTAGAATTTCAGCGCTATTACCGCCGGTTTCAACAAAACAATTAACAACTTTTTGCAGACCGGCTATAATATTTCGTTCATAAATTTCAGATACCTTTACCGGACTCTCCGTGTAAATAAAACTTATTCTTTGTTCTTTCAGTTTTTCCGCTATCAAGGGGGTTATTTCAACACCCCGTTTTACAAGTTCTCTGCCGTCGTGCGTATATACCATTAAAGCATTTATTTCCCCTCCGGATAACTCACTCACCTTTCTTCTAAGCATAATTTTCCTTAACAAATCTGACAAATTACAGAATTTGTTTTTTAGATTTTGTAATGTTATGAATTACTCAGGTTAAAACCGGAAAACATTACCTGATCATGGTAAATTTTTCCACTGCATTCTTTGTCATTCCATTATTGGACCTTGCCTCTATAACCACTATATATACGCCGGCAGGAAGCGGCTTATCAAATTCCATAATATTCCACTTAATCTCCAGCGCGCCCGCAGAAGGTTCAAGGGTCTTTATCAGTTCACCCGCAATATTATACAGTTTAGCTTTTATGCGTGTGCCTGCCATAGCGTCATATCTTATGGTAAGTGTCCTGTATTGTGCAAGGTCAATAGGATTGGGTATAATTCTGATATTTGACAGTATTTCATAACCGTTATGAAGAACCGTCAGATTTGTCGAAGCCACAATCTTATAACCTTTGGTGTTGACGTTTACTATCTGCACTGTATAAACGCCGTTGCCCACAATCACGCCAAAATCATTGGTTCCATCCCAGAGAATCGTCTGCCCGTTATATACAATCTGCACATAGTTTACCTGATTGTTATCGCCCGGCACAAAAGCCTGTGGAGGCTCCGGAACTATTTTAATAGTATCTTCCGTTGCCGTATATGTCATATCAACAGGTATTATTTTTACAATTTCGCCTGCGCTGCTGTATATTCTAACCTGCATTTTCACGCTGTTGGTAAGCACAGTGACATCTTTTGTGACCGAGTGGACAAAACCATATTCATCCTTGCATTCCACATGTATGTAATAGACGCCGTTTTCAACACTCTTTTCCTGCTCGTTCTTGCCGTCCCATTCCACTATCATACCTTCAATATTAAGCCTTACCGTTCCGCCGTCATCCGGGCTGAATACCGGGTTTTCCACCGTAAAGTCTTTAAACATATTATATGTTCCGTATTCAACTTCTCTGGAAAGCTCTCTTACCACTTCACCCGCGGAATTATAAACCTTAATAGTAATCTGATAATTCGGCAGAGGTGTTACCGTAGGCGTTACCGTAATAGTCGGCGAGGCGGTCCAAGTGGAGGTAATAGTTGATGTCTCTGACTCTGTCGGCGTTGATGTCGGCGTATTAGTTTCTGTCACTGTGGCTGTAGCAGTAAGAGTTGCCGACGAAGTAACCGTGGCCGTTGCCGAGAATGCCGGCGTAAGCGTTACAGTAGGCGAAGCCGTGGCTGTAAAGGTCATAGTTCTTGACGCCGTGGCAGTACCTGTAGCAGTGGCCGTAGCCGTAAGAGTAGGCGTAGTTGACATTGTGTTTGTAGATGTTGCCGTAGGAGTTGATGTCGGCGACAGCATTATGGTCGGCGTATTCGTTGCCGTTACAGTATCTGTAACCGTTTCAGTAACTGTCTGCGTATTAGTTTCCGTGGAAGTCGCAGTAACAGTTTCTGTATTTGTCTGCGTGGCAGACGGCGTATCCGTCTCTGTCACTGTAGGCGTTGAAGTTTCAGTGAATGTCGGGGACAGAGTATTTGTAGGCGTCGCCGTGGAAGTCTCTGTTACTGTCTCTGTTATTGTCTCTGTAGCAGTTTCTGTAATTGTTTCGGTTACTGTTTCAGTCGCGGTTTCAGTTATCGTCTCTGTTGCTGTTTCAGTTGCAGTTTCAGTTATCGTTTCAGTCATAGTTTCAGTAGCAGTTTCCGTAACAGTCTCCGTTGCCGTCTCTGTCATTGTTTCTGTGACAGTCTCTGTAACAGTTTCCGTAACAGTCTCTGTCATCGTCTCCGTCACTGTTTCGGTGGCTGTCTCCGTCATTGTTTCCGTGACCGTCTCGGTTACCGTTTCAGTGGCCGTTTCCGTCATGGTTTCTGTTACGGTTTCGGTGGCCGTCTCAGTCATCGTTTCCGTAACCGTCTCTGTTACTGTTTCCGTGGACGTCTCTGTCATTGTTTCTGTTACGGTTTCTGTCGCAGTCTCAGTCATTGTTTCCGTAACCGTCTCTGTTACTGTTTCCGTGGACGTCTCTGTCATTGTTTCTGTTACGGTTTCTGTCGCAGTCTCAGTCATCGTTTCCGTGACCGTCTCTGTTACTGTTTCCGTGGACGTCTCTGTCATTGTTTCTGTTACGGTTTCTGTCGCAGTCTCAGTAATTGTTTCCGTGACCGTCTCTGTTACTGTTTCCGTGGACGTCTCTGTCATTGTTTCCGTTACGGTTTCTGTCGCAGTCTCCGTAATTGTTTCCGTGACCGTCTCTGTTACTGTTTCTGTAACTGTTTCCGTCATGGTCTCAGTTACAGTTTCTGTAATCGTTTCAGTGGCTGTTTCTGTTATCGTCTCTGTAACGGTCTCTGTTGCCGTTTCTGTTATCGTTTCAGTTGCTGTTTCAGTTACTGTTTCGGTCATTGTTTCCGTCATAGTCTCAGTTACAGTTTCTGTAATCGTTTCAGTGGCTGTTTCTGTCATCGTCTCTGTAACAGTCTCCGTTGCCGTTTCTGTTATCGTTTCTGTTGCTGTTTCAGTAACTGTTTCGGTCATTGTCTCCGTAACTGTCTCGGTTATAGTCTCTGTAGATGTCTCTGTAATAGTTTCGGTTACCGTCTCCGTGGCCGTTTCCGTAATAGTTTCAGTTACTGTTTCGGTTACGGTTTCGGTTATTGTCTCCGTTACAGTTTCAGTCATAGTCTCTGTAATCGTCTCGGTTACGGTTTCAGTCATCGTTTCAGTTATTGTTTCTGTTACAGTCTCCGTAGCAGTCTCTGTTATTGTCTCTGTTACAGTTTCCGTAGCCGTTTCTGTTATTGTCTCGGTTACAGTTTCTGTGGCCGTTTCTGTAATTGTCTCAGTCACCGTTTCAGTAGCAGTTTCTGTTATAGTCTCTGTAATTGTTTCTGTTACAGTCTCAGTTACAGTTTCTGTTACAGTCTCCGTCATAGTCTCTGTAATTGTCTCAGTTATAGTCTCAGTTGCTGTTTCAGTTATTGTTTCCGTAACCGTTTCTGTAATTGTCTCTGTAATTGTTTCTGTTACAGTCTCAGTTACCGTTTCTGTCATAGTCTCTGTCACTGTTTCCGTCATTGTCTCTGTAATTGTTTCTGTCACAGTCTCAGTTACCGTCTCTGTCACAGTCTCAGTGGCTGTTTCAGTTACCGTTTCCGTAACCGTTTCTGTCATTGTCTCTGTAATTGTTTCCGTTACAGTCTCA
Organism: Candidatus Goldiibacteriota bacterium; assembly: GCA_016937715.1. Lineage (NCBI taxonomy): Bacteria > Candidatus Goldiibacteriota > Candidatus Goldiibacteriota bacterium. The sequence goes on along the minus strand of JAFGWA010000026.1, from coordinate 1,497 downwards.
GTTACCGTTTCTGTCATAGTCTCTGTCACAGTCTCAGTGGCTGTCTCCGTTACTGTTTCCGTGACTGTTTCTGTTACTGTCTCCGTAATTGTTTCAGTTGCCGTTTCTGTAATCGTCTCTGTTACTGTCTCCGTCATAGTCTCGGTAATACTTTCTGTTACAGTCTCAGTGGCCGTTTCGGTAATCGTCTCCGTTACAGTTTCAGTAGCTGTTTCGGTTATCGTTTCTGTTACAGTTTCAGTAATCGTCTCGGTAATCGTCTCGGTTACAGTCTCGGTGTCTGTTTCTGTAATAGTCTCCGTTACAGTTTCAGTAGCTGTTTCGGTTATCGTTTCTGTTACAGTTTCGGTAATCGTCTCTGTAATCGTCTCGGTCACAGTCTCTGTGGCCGTTTCTGTAATCGTCTCTGTTACAGTTTCAGTCATCGTCTCTGTTATCGTTTCAGTCACAGTTTCAGTGGCCGTTTCGGTAATCGTCTCCGTTACAGTTTCAGTAGCTGTTTCGGTTATCGTTTCTGTTACAGTTTCAGTCATCGTTTCTGTAATCGTCTCGGTTACAGTCTCGGTGGCCGTTTCTGTAATAGTCTCCGTTACAGTTTCAGTAGCTGTTTCGGTTATCGTTTCTGTTACAGTTTCGGTCATCGTCTCGGTAATTGTCTCGGTTACAGTTTCGGTGGCCGTTTCTGTAATAGTCTCTGTGACAGTCTCCGTAGCCGTTTCAGTTATAGTCTCCGTAATTGTTTCAGTTGCCGTTTCCGTAATCGTCTCTGTTACTGTCTCCGTCATCGTCTCGGTAATAGTCTCCGTTACAGTTTCAGTCACCGTCTCGGTAATCGTCTCTGTCACAGTCTCTGTAACAGTTTCCGTTATCGTCTCGGTAATTGTCTCTGTTACAGTTTCAGTCATAGTTTCTGTAATTGTCTCCGTTACCGTTTCAGTTGCTGTTTCCGTTATCGTTTCTGTAACCGTCTCTGTCATCGTCTCTGTGATTGTTTCTGTTACAGTTTCAGTCATTGTTTCTGTAATTGTCTCCGTTACCGTTTCTGTCGCCGTTTCCGTTATCGTCTCCGTTACAGTTTCTGTCATCGTTTCAGTTACAGTCTCGGTTATTGTTTCTGTTATTGTCTCTGTTACTGTCTCGGTAATCGTCTCAGTTACCGTTTCAGTAACAGTTTCGGTTACTGTCTCTGTTACCGTCTCTGTAATTGTTTCGGTTACGGACGGAGTTGTAGTTTCCGTTATCGTTTCAGTTACTGTCTCCGTCATAGTTTCTGTAATAGTTTCTGTTACAGTCTCCGTGACGGTTTCGGTAATTGTTTCAGTTACAGTTTCTGTCATCGTTTCGGTTACTGTTTCGGTAATTGTTTCAGTGACGGTTTCTGTCATCGTCTCGGTTACTGTCTCCGTTATCGTCTCGGTTACCGTCTCTGTTACGGTTTCTGTCATTGTCTCTGTAATTGTCTCTGTTACCGTCTCTGTCATTGTTTCCGTAATAGTC
>JAFGWA010000025.1 GCA_016937715.1 Candidatus Goldiibacteriota bacterium | reverse complement strand
GGTCGGATGCACAGAGGGACGGAAGGTTTTTAAACCCAAGGGACAGAGGGTCGGATGCACAGAGGGACGGAAGGTTTTTAAACCCGAGGGACAGAGGGACGAAAGTAAGGGACTTAAGACAAAACAAAAATAAGATTTAAAAAACATATAAAACATAGAGGGACAGAGATGAATGTTTTTAGAGATTTAATTATCTGGCGTGAAAGTATTGTATTAGTTAAAGACATATACAAAGTGGCAGACTTACTTCCTAAAACCGAAGAATACAACCTTAAACAACAATTAAAACGGGCCGTTGTATCCGTATCACTTAATATCGCCGAAGGAAAAAACAGGAAAACCGGTAAAGACTTCCTGCATTTTCTTTCAATCTCATCAGGCTCCATATCCGAAGTGGAAGCAATCTTGACATTATCCGAAGAATTAGGTTATATAAAAGTAAATGATGAATTACGGAATAAATTAGATGTGCTAAGCAGAAAAATTAATTCTTTCCGTAAAAGTCTCGCATCCAAATGTAATTGATGGTTATCTGTAAATTTTATCCCCTATTCATTTAACCATTAAAGACCATTTCAACTACCGCGGGCTAAAGACCCGCGTCTACCAGAACTTAAGATGTTCGATTTCACTTCCGTCCCTCATGTTCTTAATACTTCCGTCCCTCGTTTTTTCACTACTTCCGTCCCTCCGTGCATCCGACCTTCCGTCCCTCATGTTCTTAATACTTCCGTCCCTCTGTCCCTCCGTGCATCCGTCCCTCGGCTTTTCTAAATTTGGCTCCACATCTTAAGTGTTTTCATCAGTTTCTCTATCGGCAGGCCCACGATATTATAATAGCTGCCCGTGAACTTCCTTACAAACGGGTCGGAGTTTTCCTGTATTGCATACGCCCCTGCCTTATCCAGCACGTGGTTTTCATCTATATACTTTCTAACCGCAGTCGGGCTCATCTTTTTAAAATAAATCCTTGATTCATCGTATGTTACGACTGATTTGCCTGTCTGCGCGTCAATTAACGCGATTGAAGTTATAACAGAGTGCGTATTTGAACTTAGCTTTGACAGTATCCTTATGGCGTCCTTTTTATCCCGCGGCTTGCCCAGAATCTCGCCTTTAAGCACCACAATAGTATCGGAACCCAGTATAATCCCCTTCTTAACTTTAGACAGGACAGACTTTGCTTTTTCGTAAGCTATGATATTTGCAATCTCGTAAGGGTTGTCTGTTTTCAATGATTTTTTTATTGCATCCTCATCGGCATCAGGCGCCATTACCTTAAACTTAATGCCAAACTGTTTTAGTATGTCTTTCCGCCTTGGGGATGTTGAAGCAAGAATTAAGTTTTGCATTTAATAACCGGATGCTTGGATGCTTAGATGCTTGGATGCTTGGTTGATACCACATCCGGATGCTTCGATAATACTTTTTTTCAAATTAAATACTCCTGCAGATTTTGTTTTTCAACGCATTAATACGTCTTCCTAAAACCTCAATCTGTTCATGTAATGTCATATCACATTTGACCATTTCAAGTTCTTCGCATATACACAAAACTGAATCAACTTCGGCCAAAGATGCGACTGATACCGTAAGAAAAGAGGCAAATTCTTTTGAAGACCTCCTGTTTTTACCTTCTGCTATGTTTAACGCAACTGAAACCACCGATCTTTTCAGCTGCTGTTTCATGTTAAACTCTTCACTTTTAGGCAAACCAGCAGCCTTCTTATATACATTTTTTATCAATTCAACACTTTCCTTCCAAACATACAATTCCTTATACATATTCATAAAAACACCCCTCAATGTTTTTTCTGCTATGTTTTACTGTTATATTTTGCTGTTTTCACCAAGCATCTAAGCGTCTAAGCATCCAAGCCTCTAAAACACTCCCTTAAGCCTCGTTCCGCATTTTCCGCAATTGCCTTCGGGGGTCAGTTTTAATATTTTTACATCATACATATCTCGTTCAATAAGTTTTTCGCCGCAGTTGGCGCAGAACGTGTCGCAGCCGCCCGCGTCTTTTGGAACATTTCCAAGATAAACGTGCTTTAGTTTCTGTTTCGCCTTATTGTATACTTCCTGAAGCAATTCAATTGAAGTCGGGTCAATATCCATTTTATACTGCGGATAATATCGCGAGAAATGAATCGGGATTTCCGGGGATACAGACGCCACCCATTCCACAATCTGGTCAATATCATCCCTGTCATTTAACGTGGGAATAACCAGCGTGGTTAATTCCACGTGAACGCCCGCTTCATATGCCATTTTTATGGTTCTCATAACCGGTTCTATCTGCCCGCCGCACACTTCCCTGTAAAACATCTCTGACCCCGCTTTCAGGTCCACATTCATGGCATCAATATGCGGCAGCAATTCTTTAAGCGGTTCTTCGCTTATAAACCCGTTTGTTACAAGAACATTTTTTAACCCTTTTTCCCGCGCGTGCACGGCGGTGTCATACACAAATTCATACCATATGGAAGGTTCATTATATGTGTACGCTATGCCCGCAGAATTATGGCTGACAGCGATATTGACAATATCTTCTTTTTCAAAGTGTTCCGTATCAATATCCCTGCGCTGCGAAATTGACCAGTTCTGGCAGAAAGTGCACTTAAAGTTGCATCCCCACGAGCCGATTGAGAATATGTTTTTTCCGGGCAGAAAGTGATATAAAGGTTTCTTTTCAACAGGATCATCCGAATAAGATGTGACTTCCCCGTAAATTTTGGAGTACAACACCCCGTCTATGTTTGACCTTACCCCGCAGATACCCGTCTTTCCCTTGGAAATAAGGCATCTGTGCGGGCAAAGCACGCACCTTGTCTTTAATACCGGTACCTTCTGGTAATACCTTGCCTCGTGAAGCAAAATAACCCCCGCTGTTATAACGTTTAAAAGATTATATCATAATTTCTTAATTATTGAATACCGTAAGATTATATTAAAATCAGGATTTCTTTTTAACCGCGTATATATAATAATCCGGGGGAGCTGTCCTTACCCCGCTTAAAAACGCCCTTAACCCCCTGATAATATTTTTAAACGGCGAATTATCCCAGCTGTCAGCATCAGGGCCGTGCTCTTTAATTTTAAAACCGGCCTTATCCAAAAGGACAGCCAGCGCTTCGCCGGTGTACGGCCTTGCGTGCGTGGGGTCGCTCCAGAATTCATAGGTTGCAACATGAATATTTCTTAAATTGGGAAATATCATTAAAAATACCCCGTCTTTTTTTAAAACGTTTTCTGCCATCTTAAAAATATTTATAAGGCCATCAGCCTCAAAGTGTTCCACAAAATGCCTTGCATAAATGCCGTCATAAGAGTTCTTTTTTGCCTTCTTTAAAAAAGCACGCGCGTCGCTTTTAATTATCCTTCTGTCCGATTTATCGGCGTAATGATCCACACCCGTTACCTTAACACCGGCATCTTTACAGCAATCCAAAAATTCGCCTTTACCGCTTCCAAGTTCAAGAATATTACCGCCGCGCTTAAATTTTAAAGCGTATTTTATCTGTTTCTGCTTATTGTCCATCAAGCATCTCCTTTAATCTTTTTGAATATAATTTGATTTCTTTATCCCAGTTAAATTCCGACTTAATAAGAATTGCTCCCTTTAAACCGCGCTTCTTTATTTTTGCCAGGCATGCGGAAATTGTTTTTGAATAGGCCAAAACCGAAACCCCGCTTAGGTGCACATAACCCTTGAAATCCTTAATCTCACCCACCGCGTTCGCGGCAACTTCCGCGCCAAGCGCAAGGTATTCCCTTAATTTCATTGATGCCCTGTGAAGGTTTACAGGCTGATTTCTATAATACACAAGGCACAAATCTGACGCCATTATATACGGCACAATTTCCTGCTGGGTAAGCTGGCCGGTAAAAACCACTTTATCTGATAACCCCATTTTCGCGGCGCTTTTCTTATAGTAATTAAGCATAGGGCCGCCGCCCCCCACTATTAATACATAATCCTGTTTTAACCCCTTTACCGCTTTGAAAATATCATCAAGGTATGAAGCAATGTTAAGGTGCGCCGTGTAAAAAAGAATTTTTCTGCCTTTATAAACGCTTTTAATTTTTCGCGACTGCACAGACGCAGCCTGCGTTTTTTTATATAACGATAAATCCACACCCTGTTTAAGCATGTAAATATTTCCCTTAAACCGCGGGTGCTGTTTTTCAATAAGCTTAATGAGCGTTTCGTTATGGCTGGTAAGAAAGTCCGCTTTTTCTGTCATTGCATGCTGAATTTTTTTTATCAGCCCCGACAAAAAGCCGCCGCGGTAGCCGTAATCCATGTCATCTATGTCTATTATAAGCTTTGCACCCCCCGCTTTTAAAATAAGCGCGGGCAGCACGGTGTTAGGATAAGGTTTGACGATTATGACCGCGCCGTATTTTCTGTTAAGCGTCATAAAGAAATAGTAAAAAAGAGTCAGAAGAAAATCAAACATTAAAGGCATGCTTTTGAACGGCGGCGCTATATAGTCCACGTCAGCGTGTTTTTTAAGGTATTTATAAATATAAAAAGCCCTTAAAGCGGAACCCGTGTTTGACGCCTGAGAGGATAATACAAGAACTTTCAATTATGCTTTCCTTATCGTTTTAAGTTTAACTTCGCCCGCAATCTCCGGTTTATTGCCCGTTATGGCCCTTGCAAGGCCAAAAATAGTACCCGCGCCATAACACACATGCAGCGTAAAAAAACATAAAAATATAAAAGGTATAAACGGAACATCATTATGCTTTACAGCGGCTTCATAAGAAAAAGCTAACGTCAGCGCCAGATATAAAAAGAAAGGAATGGATATAAAAAGGCCGCCTCCGGTAACCGCCGTAAAAAGCAGATAAAGAACAAATAAAGCAGGGACAAAATTCATTATCGCGGAATTATCAAAAGAGATAACGGCCTGTTCCCCCCTGCCCCTTCCGTAATTAAAACACTGCTTAACAAACGCCGTGTAATCCTGCCTTGCGCTGCGCTGCACCGCGGCTTTGGGTTCGTATACTATCTTAGCCCCGGAAGAACTGACACGCGACAGGAATTCATTTTCTTCATTGGGATACAGGTCTTCCCTGAAGCCGTTCATATTGTTAAAAACGTCTTTTTTAACCGCCATATTGCACAGTATCATTTCATGTTCGCCCGTGTATCTTTTAACGCCCGCTTTTTTATACCTTGCGCTGCTTTTAGCGGAAGCCCAGGAGCTTGACAGCACCGCGCCGAATGATTTTTGTATCCTGCTGTCGGTATCAGGAGTCAGCGCGGGCCCCCCGCATACAGCGGCAGAAGCATCGCTTTGAAAAACGTCCAGAACGGATTCCACCCCGCCCGGTATTAATACAGAGTCATCATCAAAAAAATATATTATATCCCCCTGCGCCTCATTTACCGCCATGTTTCTCTGAAGCGACGGATTCTGCCCCTGCGCAAGAATTATCTCTTCAAAAGGGTAAGCTTTTAAATTATTAACTACTTTTTCTTCCTCTTCCAGCGAACGTACCGCCACAACCGCCGTTATCACTTTAACCCTCCGTATTGCCTGATGACCCCGGGAACTTCGCGCAGCGACTTTATAACCGCGACGCCATCGGGCGCTTTTCCTGTTTTAAAAGTAAACTGCGCGTCTTTTGTATCACGCAGCAGCCATACAGGCTTTATACCCGCGGCAACAGAGCCCATTATATCCGCCAGGTAATTATCGCCTATATATATCACATTTTTTCTGTCAAAACCGCATCTTTTTATGGCAAGGTCATAGATTTTCTTATCGGGTTTTTCAACGCCGGCGTCTTCGGACACCACTATCCAGTCAAACTGTTTTGTAAGCCCCAGCCTGTCAAAAACCTTTTTTAAATCACGCGGTGCATTTGAAATTATACCTGCCTTTATGCCCGCTTTTTTCAAACCTTTTAATACCCCCCATACTTCATCATACACCCTGAAGCTTGTCCCCCGCTTAAGCCTTGCTATCACGTCATTTTTAAGATTATTATCTTTTATTCCAAGTTTTTTCAGGACAGAATCCATATAAACGTGCCATTTTTCTGTGTCATTTAATTCCGCCTTCTGAACTATCTCTTTCATGTCGCGGGCGGCCTGAAAAAGCACAGCATTAAGTTTTGCGCGGTTTACTTTTTTTCCGGCTTTTAAAAGATACCTGTGGGTAATAGTCGCCAGGGAGGGATTTCTGTGAATAAGCGTCTCTCCGGCGTCAAAAAAAACGGCTTTAACTTTCATTTTTTCAATTTCCGGGTTATGTGTTTTACCGCGTCTTCAGGCGTGTCCACCACTTTAAAAAGGTTCATATCTCCCGGCGATATGGCGCCGTGTTCCATAAGCGAGTCTTTAAGCCAGTCTATAAGCCCTGCCCAGTATTTTTTTCCGTATAGCGCCACAGGAAAAGGTTTAACCTTATGAGTCTGTATAAGCGTGACAGCTTCAAAAAGTTCATCCAGCGTTCCAAAGCCTCCCGGAAAGACCACAAACCCTGTTGCGTATTTAAGAAACATCACTTTTCTGGCAAAGAAGTACCGAAAGCCAATCTGCGTCTGCGCGTATTTATTGGGCTTCTGTTCAAACGGAAGTTCAATATTAAGCCCAACGCTTCTTTTTCCGGCATCATAAGCGCCCCTGTTGGCCGCTTCCATGATACCGCCGCCGCCGCCTGTAATTACGGTATAGTTTTTTTTCGCAAGAATGTTAGCCGTCTTTCTGGCAGCCTCATAATACTTGCTTCCCGCCGCTTCCCTTGCGGAACCGAATATAGTAACGCCTTTTTCAATATCTCCCAGGTCTTCAAACCCGTCAACAAATTCTGAAATTATGCGGAACATTCTCCAGCTGTCGTCGGCTATATCTTCAAGTACATACCGCTCTCTTGTGCTCATTTAACTCTCCTTAGAAATTTTTTTAATTATCTGACTTCCGGGTATATTCCAATTACGTCCTTATCCGCTTTGGCAGAGCCTATTCCTGTTATTGCCCAGATAAGCCCGTGTATCTGCCTTATCGGCGTGATTGCAATACCCAGCGCCACCCTGCCGGAAATGGATTCCGCGAATTTAGTTTTATAAATTTTAAAGAACTCCGCCGGCTGCACTTCAGGCGTATTAAAACTGAAATTAACGTCAAAGACCCCGCTGGCGTCCTTTAAAAAATCCGCCATCTGCGAGTAAGATACTCCAAACAGCGCTTTAATATCAAGGTCTGTTTTCTCTTTTATTTTAACATTTTTAAAACGCATGATGTTATTAAAACTTATCTGCCTGAGTTCATTTTTAAACTGCACAATAAAGTCTATTTTGCCGCCTTCAATCACCGCGTTGCTGCGGGATAACAGCGGCGCCAGTTCCTGCGCGCTTATCCCTTTTCCAAAGACAGATACCGAAAGCCTGTTCCGGTAATTTGGAAAGAACTCAAATCTTATATTTATTTTCTGGGATGTGTCTCCCTGAAAATTGCCATTTCCCTGAAAAATAAGTTTCTGCCCGCTTAAATCCCCGCCGTTTACAAACCTGCTTTTACCTGAAATACCGGAAACCTTAACTTCCGTAAAAGAAGCCGGATCCAGATAAACAATTTCGCAGTTTTTAACTTCAAGGTAATTAAAATACGGCATGATAAAAGGCGGTATTTTCGCTTTGTTTTTTTCATGTACATCATCGGCGGAATATATTACCGTAAGGCCGTTTAATACCGCCCCGTCCAGAACCCTGAAAATATCCTTCTTTATAATATTGCGGACACGCGCATCCAGGGTAAGCCTTTTTATCCTGAAATTATCCCTGATTCTTACGTCAAAAAAAGTTATCCTGTCGGGTATGACGCTTAAGCAGAAAGCATATCCCGAAGACCTGTCAATTACCTTAAGCGCATCCTTAATATATACATTCAGGATAAGATTATATCCCGTAAAAATAACCGCTATAAGTATTAAAATCCCGCGCACATTACGTTTCATAATAGTTCCTCCATTTTAACAAGTTACAAGTTACAGGTTGCAAGTTACAGGTTGCAAGTTACAGGTTACAAGTTACAGGTTACAACTTACAACTGACAACTGACAGGTTTCAACTTGTAAGCTGTAACTTAAAACTTGTCAGTTAAAAAAGATCCATCTGCGGTTTTTTCTTTTTCGTATTCAAACTGTCCGGTCTTTTGAATATTGATATTTTCCCGAATTCGCCGTCGAAACCGGGAATAAGATTTACCTTCTCCTGCCGTACAAGCATTATAGCCTGCGCTGTTTTTTCATCGCAGATATTGTTCAGTTCTTCCGGCGTCCTGTCCAGCAGTATTTCAAATTCAGAACCGCCTTTAACAAGCATCTTTTCGTATGCTTCCTGAACCTTCTTACTTGACGGCGAAACATCCTTTACGTCCGCTATTATCTCTTCCAGAGGTATTATGTGTTTCTGGGGTATGGCGCCTTTTAATACATAATCCCACGGCCTGTCCGCAAGTTCTTCCACCCTGTGCAGCACGCCTAACACAAGCGGTTTCTTGCATACAGGACATATGTTTTTGTTTTTAATGGCGTCTTTAGGGTGGTAATTTATCCCGCACAGGCGGTGTCCGTCATTATGGTATTTTCCTTCTTCCGGGAAAAACTCAATTGTATACAGGAATTTTTTTTTATCTTTTTTATATATGGCATTTTTTATCGTTTTATATTCAAGAGCGCATTCAAAAACATTTGCTTCCCTGCCTATCTTGCGCGGTGAATGGGCGTCTGAATTTGATATAAGGGCGATGTTATCCAGCGCGGATACTCTGTGATTCATTACCGCGTCTGAAGACAGCCCCGTTTCTACGGCGCGTATATATTTTGTCTGCTCTTCAAAACACTCTTCAAGCGAATCAAACCCGGATTTGGAGCCAAATACGGAAAACCACGGCGTCCAGATGTGCGCCGGTATAACCATGGCGTCAGGCGCGATATCAAGGGTAAGCTTTACAAGGTCTTTCGCGGGAAACCCAAGTATAGGCCTGCCGTCAGACCCGGTATTGCCAAGTGTGGCAAGTTTCTTTGAAAACTTTTCGGCAGATAACATATCCGGCATAATTACAAGCATGTGCACCTTGCGGACTTTTTCGCCCTGCTTGTAGATGTGTGATATTTCTGTTGATAATACCATCCTGGACTTAAATTTACTTTTCTTTACCTTATATAAACCGGGTTCGGCTTCTTCAAGCCTGTTTTTTAACTCCCCCAGATACGCAGGGTGCTGAAAATCTCCGGTGCCTATCACAGAGATACCTTTTTTATCCGCCCATTCAGATATCTCCACCGGGTTCATGGACGCGCTTGTAGCGCGTGAATATTTAGAGTGAACGTGAAAATCCGCTATTATACGCAAAGGTACACCTCAATAAATTATTAAAAACCGAGGGACAGAGGGACGGATGCACGGAGGGACGGTAAAACCGTCCGCCCTTCCAATCCACTGCTCTATCCAACTGTCCCTGCTTCTTTCGCTCGTAAACTCACTTCATCGCCGGGATCTACGCTCGCAGGGCTCGCTTCGACCGCACCCTAAAGGGTGTGCCTGCCAAACATCAAAGTATCCAATCCTCTAACCGAGCTGCTATTATATCCAACTGCCGCGGGCTGAAGACCCGCGTCTACCAAAACACAAATTAAAACAATACAACTTCAACTGCCGCACCCTAAAAGGGTGCGCCTACCAGTTCTAAACCGGCCTTATTTCCTTTTAACCTTCCGTCCCTCTGTCCCTCTGTGCATCCGTCCCTCTGTCCTTCTTCAGTTTCCGTACAGCCTTCCTGTGGCTGGTAAACGCCAGAAAGGGCAGTTTATTGATATCAAAAAACTTTGCTTCAAGTTCATCTTTTCCCGGTTTTAATTTACCGGAAAACCCTTCAACTTTTATAACCGGTACTATGACAGTACCGTACATAAGCGAGTTTTCTGTAAGCACGCTTACTATTTCAGCTTTTTTTGCTTTTAATCCTGTCTCTTCAAACAGTTCCCTTTTTCCCGCCGCCTGCACGGTTTCGCCCTGTTCCGCGAAACCGCCCGGAAGCGCCCACATACCGCGGCCGGGATGTATATTTCTTTTTATAAGTAATAATTTATTATCCTTAATAACAACAACCGCCGTGCCTACAAGGGGATTGTCATAGAAAAAATCCCCGCACTTCGGGCAGTAATGGCGTTTAAACCCGTGTTCTTTTTTTTCTTCAAAACGCGAGGAACAATATGGGCAGTATTTTATTTTTTTTCTCATTTACAACTCCGGTTATTTAATATATATGACACCGTAAACCGGTTTTGCTTTTCCAAATTTGAATTTAAGCTGCTTTCCGGTAAAATCACTTTTTGATATCATGGGCTTGTCATATTTTTTTTCATCTATTAAAAGCCCGGGCAGCATCCCTTTTGCGTCCGCCCCCGACAGTTCAACTGCCAGTAATCTCTTTGCTGTTTTTTTCATAAAAGTCACACATGAAACTTCGGCTTCGTTCTCAAAAATATCATTCCAATCCATGACATTGTCTTCATACGGAATCTCTTTTTTGCTGAACATGCTGTCAAAAGAAAGCCTTGCTTTGGCTGCCGCTTCTTCACTGTGATACTTTCTTACAATCGCTTCCCCAAGCTTAACCTTAAAATCGCGCGGATTTTCGCCTTTTGCCATGGCTTCTTTCATCGCTTCAATAATTTCAAATGATTCATCAGTAAGCAGTTCAAAATACTGAATTATTAAACTGTCAGGAATTGACATCACCTTGCCAAACATACCTTCAGGGGTAAAATTTAAGCCGATATAATTTCCCAGCGACTTGCTCATCTTATTTTTACCGTCAAGGCCAAGAAGTATGGGATTAAACAGCCCCACCTGCGGCTCTTTTCCGCTCTCTTTCTGCAGGTATCTGCCCGCAATTACGTTAAACCGCTGGTCTGTCCCGCCAAGTTCTATATCCGCTTCCACCATTACGGAGTCATATCCCTGCATTATCGGGTAAAACAGCTCGTGTATGGAAAGCGGCACCCCTTCTTTAAACCGCTTGTCAAAATAGTCGTGTTCCATCATCTGGGCAACGGTGAATTTGGACACCATTGTTATAACATCCATAAAATTCATTTTTCCGAACCAATCCCCGTTAAACACAACTTTCACTTTATCTTTATCAAGTATCCGAAACGCCTGTTCTTTATAAGTGGCGACGTTTTTCATAATAGTCTCGCGGTCAAGCTGCGGGCGTTCCGCCATTCTGCCGGACGGGTCGCCTATCATTGCGGTGTAATCGCCTATTATCAGAATAGCCGTATGCCCCAAATCCTGAAACTGCCTTAATTTATTTAAGCCGACTGTATGGCCGACATGAATGTCGGTTGCAGTGGGGTCAATTCCATATTTAATGTTTAACGGTTTGCCTGTTTTAACGGATTTCTGCAGTTTCTTTAAAAGGTCTTCTTCCGTCACGATATCCACTATACCGCGTTTTATTATCTTAAGCTGTTCTTCAGCACTTTTCACTTTTATCCTCCTAAATTATATTATTGCTTTTTTATTATTATATCATCCGTTTATTTAATTTTTGTCACCTTTCAACTATCTACTATCACCTTTCTCTTTTTCCTGTCACCTTTCTACTTTCACCTATCAACTTTCTGTCTCCACTACATCATAGTCGTAAAATCCATCGGGCTTACAGGCACACCAAACAGGTTTATCTGCCAGTGCAAGTGGGGCCCTGTGGAAACCCCGGTGCTTCCCATCGTGGCAATTATATCGCCTTTTTTTACATCCATGCCTTTTTTTACATAGACGCCTTTTAAGTGAAAATAAAGGGAGTATAAACCGCCGCCGTGGTCAATTATCACGGTTACGCCGTGCCCTTTCATTGTGGCAGCTTCAACCACTTTACCGTGATTTGCCGCCGCCACCTTAGTGCCCGCCTTATTGGCTATATCAACACCTTTATGAGTAGAGCTATATTTTCCGCCGTCATATGTCCTTTTTTTTCCAAAAGCGCTTGTTATTTCACCTTCCGCGGGCTTTATAAACGGAAGGTCAAACTTAAGCGGGGTTCTCTTTTCCTGCCTTTTTTTTATTATTTTATTTTCAGGTCCAAAATTCACGCCAAGCGTTTCACGTTTTCCATATGTCTGAACATCCGACCTGCCGGCGCTTATCTTCTTTATCTCTATTTTTTCCATGCGTTCATATTTTCTTCCGTTCATCATATACCGTATGTACAGTTTTTTTACTCCGATGGTTTCCAGCGGCACCGGAACAAGCACTAAAAAAGTAAACTCTTTGGAAGCCTTATCATAACTTCTAAAAAACACAGGGTATTTTTCGCCCCTGAATTCCGCTTCTGAGCCTGAAAAAGGCATGTCGGAGTACAATACCGCTTTTACAACCCCGCCTTCTTTTACAATATTGCTGCTTAACATTATCTTGACTTCTGCCAGGCACTTTCCCGTTACCGCAATTATGATAACGGCTGCAAATGCTATTCGTTTCAAATCAATACTCCAGAGTTCCTGTAATATCAGTTACGGAATCAATTTTATTATCTTCCAGGTAGTTTTTTATTCCATCAGCAATTATTCCGGTAATTGAGGGGTCTATAAAATTTGCCGTACCTATCTGCACAGCCGACGCGCCTGCCACTAAAAATTCCAGCGCGTCAGTTGTATTCATTATGCCGCCGATACCGATAATAGGTATCTTAACTTTTTTTGATACTTTATGCACCATTGCAAGCGCCACAGGTTTTATCGCCGGCCCTGAAAGCCCGCCGAACACATTGGCTATATTGGGCCTTCTGGTTTTCAAGTTTATGGACAATCCGACAAGCGTGTTAATAAGAGAGACCGCGTCCGCGCCGTTATCCTCACATACCTGCGCCATCTCTTCTATGTTGCCCGTGTTAGGGGAAAGTTTTACAATAACCGGCCTTGTGAATACTTTTTTTATTTCCTTTATCATTGTGGAGACCGCTTCTTTGTCAGAAGCAAACTGAAGCCCTCCTTTTTTTACATTCGGGCAGGAAATGTTTATTTCCACGCCGGCTGTCGCGGAATCATTCAGCCTTTGCGCCGTTTTAATATAGCCGTCAACGTCTGTACCGTATATATTGGCAATAACAGGAGTCGCGTATTTTTTTAAAAGCGGAAGTTTCTCGGAGATAAAAGTTTCAACCCCCACATTCTGCAGCCCTATCGCGTTCATAATTCCGGCCGGAGTTTCCACCAGCCTCTGAGGCTTGTTGCCTTTTACCGGGTTTAGAGCAATGCCTTTTACCACTATGGCGCCAAGTTTGTTAAGGTTGACGTATTCTTCAAATTCCAGGCCGTAGCCAAAAGTGCCTGAAGCGGTCATTACCGGATTTTTTAAAACCAGCCCGCCTATGTTAACTGTTGTGTTTACTTTCATAAGAACTCCTTATAAAAATTATCCCATAAATAATACCCGAGGGACAGATGCACGGAGGGACGGATGGTCGGAAAAACCTTCATTCCAATCCTTCGCGCTGATAATTCCACTCGTAAACTTGCTTTTACAATACCTAAAACAAACCATTCAACTGCCGCGGGTTAAAGACCCGCGGCTGCCAGTTCCAAACCAACCTTCCGTCCCTCTGTCCCTCTGTGCATCCGTCCCTCTATCTTTAAATCACTACCTCACTTACATCAAACACTGTACCTTCCTTACACACCCTTTTATATACAAAATTATCAGGAACTCCGACAGGTATTACGCAGCTTATGCACGCGCCTATGCCGCATCCCATGTACGCCTCAAACGACGCGTAAAATTTTACATCATCCATGCCTTTTACTTTTTCCTTAATAGCTTTTATCATTGCTTCCGGACCGCACGCGTAAATCACCGCGTTTGGCTCCAGTACTTTTTTAAGGACATCCGTCACATATCCCCTTGTGCCAAGAGAGCCGTCTTCAGTGGCAAAAAGGCAGCCAAACTTTTTAAATTCTTTTTCCGCAACAATAAGGTGTTTATTACGCGCGCCCTGAATAAGCGTGAATTTTCTTTTTTTCTTTTTTAATTCCTGCGCCAGAAAATGCACGGATGCCGCGCCTGTGCCGCCGCCTATGATAATTATTTGTGCCTTTTTATTCTTTAAGTCCACCGGATAAGTGTTTCCCTGCGGGCCTATAAAATCCAGCACGTCGCCTTTTTTCTTTTCTGACAGAAGCCTTGTGCCTTCCCCTATTACCTTGTATACAATATCCAGTTCCTTATTTTCCGCGCTAAAAATGGAAAACGGCCTGCGCAAAAGCGGAACCACGGTGTCAGACACCTTTATATTTATAAACTGCGCGGGAAGGGCTTTAAATTTTTTCTTAACAGCAAGCCTCATGTAAAAAACCCCTTCGCCCGTCTGCCTGTTAAATAAAACAGTTCCTTTGTTCCGCATTCTGCCGCCTTCTTATTTTTTATGTAAGCCGTATTTAGCGGCTTCTTTATAATAATCCTGCAGCGGTTTAACCGTCATTTTAACATCTTCTGCCGCCTCTATAGCGGTGACAACCGCCTGCGCGCCCGCCATTGTGGTGGTATAAGGTATTCCAAGAGTTATCGCCTGCGTCCTTATCATATAGTCATCGCTCCTTGGCCCTTTACCCACGGGTGTGTTAATTATCAACTGAACCTTGCCCTCTTTCATCCGGTCAATTATATTCGGGGATTTCTCGGAAACTTTTCCCACTGTATCCACCGCAATTCCATATTTCCGCAGAACGTTTGCAGTGCCTTCTGTGGCCATGATGTCAAAACCCATGTCGCGAAGTTTCTTTACCACAAAAACAATATCGCGCTTGTTTTTATTTTTTACGCTTACAAACACAGTCCCGCCGGACGGCAGTTTCTGCCCCGCGGCTATCTGCGCCTTGTAATACGCGTGTCCAAAATCTTTATCTATTCCCATTACCTCGCCGGTGGATTTCATTTCCGGCCCAAGCACAATGTCTGCCCCCTGAAATTTGTTGAACGGAAGCACCGCCTCTTTTACAGAGATGTGCGGAAGGTCAAGGTTCTCTTTTACCTTTAGCTGCTTTATTGTCATACCTGCCATTATTTTTGTGGCTATCTTTGCCCATGGAATGCCCGTTGCTTTGCTTACAAACGGCACTGTTCTTGACGCGCGCGGATTAACTTCCAGTACATAAACATGGTCATTGCGCAGCGCGTACTGCACGTTCATCAGCCCTTTCACGTTAAGTTCCAGCGCCATTTTATGCGTGTAATCCCTTATTACCGCGATGGCGTCCTGCCTTATGCTTAAAGGCGGAAGCACGCATGCCGAATCGCCGGAGTGTATCCCCGCTTCTTCTATGTGTTCCATTATGCCGCAGATAACAGCTTCTTTTCCGTCACACACGCAGTCCACGTCCACTTCAATCGCGTCTTCCAGAAACTTATCAATTAAAACCGGATGCTTTTCAGACACAATAAAGGCTTCTTTGGCATACTTCTCAAAACTGACATCGTCATATACTATTTCCATGCCGCGTCCGCCAAGCACATATGACGGCCTTACAAGCACGGGGTAGCCTATCCTTTTTACTATTTTCCACGCCTCTTCAAGCGAAAAAGCGGTGCCGTTTTCCGGCCTGCTTATATTAAGCTTTGTCAGAATCTTATCAAACTTTTCCCTGTCTTCCGCTATGTCAATTGAAAGGGGTGAAGTACCCATTATTTTCACGTTCTGATTATAAAGAGGCATGGCAAGTTTTAGCGGCGTCTGTCCGCCAAACTGCGCTATAAAACCGGCGTCCGGCCCTTCTTCATCGGCAATAGCCATTACGTCTTCCAGTGTAAGCGGTTCAAAATAAAGTTTGTCAGACGTGTCATAGTCCGTGGATACAGTTTCGGGGTTGCAGTTAACCATGGATACCTCGTATCCAAGTTCTTTTAACGCGAATACCCCATGCACGCAGCAGTAGTCAAATTCTATGCCCTGCCCTATCCTGTTGGGGCCGCCGCCAAGGATAATTCCCTTTTTCTTTTTTGACACCGGATTCTCATTTTCTGAATCATATGCGGAATACAGATACGGGGTGTACGCCTTGAATTCAGACGCGCAGGTATCCACCATCTTATAAACCGGTTTTATGCCAAGTTTTATCCTTATATTCCTGAATTTATCCTCTGTTACACCAAAAATATAAGCAAGCTGAACATCAGAAAAACCGTCTTTTTTCGCCTGAATTATTTCAGCCTTGATACCCTCCGCCTTTGACGGAGTAAGTTTTCCGGTTTTGGCGCTAAGCGCGGTTAAAGCTTTTTCTTCATCATATATTTCCCTCATGTAATGCAGAAACCACGGGTCTATCTTTGTTATTTTATTAATTTCTTTGTCTGTCATGCCCTTCTGCATTGCGTACTTCAAATAAAAAACCCTTAAAGAACTTGGAACCACTATCTTTTTCCTAAGTTCTTCCATTGTTATTTTTGATACATCCACATCTTTTCCGTCAGCGCCAAAACCATACCTTCCCACTTCCATAGAACGCAGCGCTTTCTGGAAAGATTCTTTAAAAGTCCTGCCTATGGCCATGGCTTCGCCCACGGATTTCATCTGCACGCCAAGTTCATCTTTTGACTCTTTAAATTTTTCAAAGGTGAATCTGGGAATCTTTGTCACAACGTAATCCAGCGCGGGTTCAAAAGACGCGGGGGTGTATCTGGTAATGTCATTGGGGATTTCATCAAGCGTGTAGCCCACGGCAAGTTTTGCCGCGATTTTCGCTATGGGGAAACCCGTTGCCTTGGACGCAAGCGCGGACGAGCGCGACACGCGCGGGTTCATTTCTATCACTATCATGCGGCCGTTTTCCGGATTCACCGCAAACTGAATATTGCTGCCTCCGGTATCCACGCCTATTTCCCTTATTATTTTTATCGCCGCGTCCCTCATAAACTGATATTCGCGGTCGGTTAAGGTCTGAGCCGGCGCGACAGTTATGGAATCGCCTGTGTGAACGCCCATCGGGTCAAGGTTTTCTATGGAGCATATTATTACCACGTTATCTTTTAAATCCCTCATTACTTCAAGTTCATATTCTTTCCATCCAAGCACGGACTCTTCCAGCAGTACGCCGTGCACGGGCGAATCATTCATGCCTTTATCGGCTTTTACCTTAAATTCCGCGGCGTTATAGGCAATACCGCCGCCGGTTCCGCCAAGGGTAAACGCGGGCCTTATAATTATCGGGAACTTTATTTCCTCTGCCGCTTTCATTGCCGCGGCCATTGTGGTGACATAACTGCTTTTAGGCACATCCATGCCTATTTTTCTCATTGCCTGTTTGAATTCTTCCCTGTCTTCCGCTTTTTTGATGGACTTGGCGTTTGCGCCTATAAGTTCAACTTTATACTTTTTATCAAGGCCTTTATTTACAAATTCCATGGCCAGGTTAAGCGCTGTCTGCCCGCCTACCGTGGGCAGAATTGCATCAGGTTTTTCTTTAATAACTATTTTTTCAAGTATATCCACAGTCAAAGGTTCAATATATGTGGCGTCCGCGAATTCGGGGTCTGTCATAATGGTGGCGGGATTTGAATTGATAAGCACAACCCTGTACCCTTCTTCCTTTAAAGCCTTGCACGCCTGCGTGCCGGAATAATCAAATTCACAGCCCTGCCCTATAACAATAGGGCCTGAACCGATAAGAAGTATTGTCTTTATGTCTTTGCGTTTCGGCATACGTTTACTCCTGTTTTATATTTAAACTTTATTTTTTTTCTTAGCCTGTATCATCAAATCAATAAAATGGTTAAAAATATACCTTGCGTCATGCGGTCCGGCAGACGCTTCCGGGTGGTGCTGGATGGAAAACGCCTTTAACTTTTTAACTTCAATGCCTTCTATTGTTTTGTCATTCAGGTTTATGTGCGTAACTTCAACCTTGTGCTTTAACTTTTTTAAAGACTTGATATCAACGGCAAACCCGTGGTTCTGAACCGTTATATCTATCTTTTTTGTGCGCATATCCATAACCGGATGGTTGGCGCCCCTGTGCCCGAATTTAAGTTTGTAAGTCTTTCCGCCAAGCGCCTGCGCTAAAAGCTGATGGCCAAAACAGATTCCAAAAATTGGTTTTTTTCCAAGTAATTTTTTTAATTCTTCCACTATGTAAGGTACCGCGGAAGGGTCGCCCGGCCCGTTGGATACAAAAATACCGTCAGGATTTGTTTTTAAGACATCTTCAGCTTTGGTGTCAATGGGCACCACTGTCACTTCACAGTTTAAATCCGTAAGTATCCTTAAAATATTATTTTTCATTCCGCAGTCAAATGCCGTGACTTTAAGCTTTACTTTATTATTTCCCACCCTTACGTAGTCATCTTCCTTTAACATCATGCCTACCGCTTTTAATTTACCTTTCCATTTATAAGGTTTTTCAACCGTCACCTGTTTTGCAAGGTCAACGCCCACGATGGAAGGCGAACTTTTCACTTTCTTTAACAGGGACGCTTTATTAAAATCAACCGTGGAAAGCACGCTTTTCATCGCGCCAAAATCCCTTATGTGCCTTGTAAGCGCCCTTGTGTCAATCCCCTCAATCGCCTGTTTGCCGTGCGCTTTTAAATAATCACCCAGCGTCATGCCCGCGCGCCAGTTGCTTTTTATTTCACTCATCTCTTTGACCACAAACCCTTCGGCCTGAAGGCAGCGCGATTCCGCGTCATCATCCACAATGCCGTAATTTCCGATTTCCGGATAAGTCATCGTTACTATCTGCCCTTTATACGAAGGGTCTGTAAGAATTTCCTGGTACCCTGTCATGGACGTATTAAACACTATCTCTCCGTATGCTTCGCCGGCGGCGCCGCATGACAAGCCTTCAAAACATGTACCGTCTTCCAGCATTAAAACCGCTTTTTCCATCTGCTAATTCTCCTCAAGTTAAAGTCAGATTATGCCTGCGCATTCTGATATATTATTTTTCCTTTTTTAATAACATACTCCACGCTGCCGTGAAGGGTCTTTCCTATAAACGGCGAATTGGTGGAGCGGGACGCAAAAAATTCCCTTGTAATCTTTACCTCTTTATCCACATTTGCCACCACAATGTCAGCGTTCTGATCAACTGCCAGACTGCCCTTTTTAAGGTTTAATACCTGCGCGGGATTAACCGTTATTTTTGCAATTGCCTGTGACAGCGATAAAACACCCGTCCTTATAAGGTATTCGCATATAAGCGGGAAAGCCGTTTCCAGCCCCACTATTCCGTATGCAGCGGTGTTAAACTCCACCCTTTTATCCACTTCCGCGTGCGGCGCGTGGTCGGTGGCAATCACTTCTATCACATTATCCTTAAGCGCTTTTCTTATGGCTTTAACATCTTCTTTTGTGCGCAAAGGCGGGTTCATTTTAAAGTTGGTGTCGTAATCTTTCAGCGTGGATTCATCAAGCGAAAAGTGATGCGGAGCAGCCTCTGCGGTAACATTTAACCCCTGCTTTTTCGCCCACTTGATTAACTCTATGGAACCTTCAGTGGATACGTGCGCGATGTGAAGCCTGCCTCCCGTTTCACGCGCCAGCAGAATATCGCGAGCCACAATTACTTCTTCCGCGGCTTTGGGAATTCCTTTTAAGCCAAGCAGTGTTGAATAATATCCTTCGTTCATTACGCCTTCACCGGCTAAATCCGGATCTTCGCAGTGTTCTATAACCGGAATATTAAACATCTTCGCGTATTCAAGGGCGCGCCTTAAAATTTCCGCGTTCATAACAGAGCTTCCATCATCGGATATGGCAACCGCGCCGGCTTTTACAAGCTCGCCTATGGGCGACAGTTCTTTGCCTTCCCTTCCTTTTGTAATGGTGCCGATTGCATGGACATCAATAAGCCCCACCTGCTTGGATTTTAAATTAATAAATTCCACCAGTGCCTGGCTGTCAATGGCCGGCGACGTGTTGGGCATGCAGGCAACTGTTGTAAAGCCGCCCTTTGCCGCCGCGCGTGAGCCCGATTCAATTGTCTCTTTATATTCAAAACCGGGTTCGCGGAAATGCGTATGCATGTCAATAAACCCCGGCGCAACTATGCAGTTTTTCGCGTCAATTATCATCGCGTCGCGGTCGGAAATATTGCGGCCAATTTTGAATATCTTTCCGTTGGCCACAAATACATCCAGTTTTTCCTCTGTCTTATTGGCAGGGTCAACCACTATTCCATTTTTAATTAAAAGCTTCATCTTTTTTACCTCCGCCCATCAGATATAAAACCGCCATCCTTACAGCCACGCCGTTTGTCACCTGTTCATTTATTACAGACTGCACGCCGTCTGCCACGTTGGGTGATATTTCAATTCCCCTGTTCATAGGCCCTGGATGCATTACAAGGCAGTCCGGCTTGGCATATTTAAGTTTTTCCGTGTTCACCCCGAACATAGTCGCGTATTCCCTTAAGGTCGGGAACAGGTTCTTTTTCTGGCGTTCAAGCTGAACACGCAGAATATTTACCACATCGGCGTCTTTAAGCCCTTCTTTTAAATCGTGGTGCACGGTCACGCCAAGTTTTTCTATCTCTTTTGGCATTAACGTTGTGGGGCCCACCACTTTAACTTTGGCGCCCATTTTTGTAAGGCCCCATATATTGCTGCGCGCCACGCGCGAATGCGCAATGTCGCCCACTATTGCCACGGTTAACCCTTCAATTTTTTTCTTTTTTTCAATTATGGAAAACATGTCAAGCAGCCCCTGTGTGGGGTGTTCGTGCATGCCGTCGCCCGCGTTAATAACGGAGGACTTGATGTGTTTTGTAAGAAAAAGCGGCACGCCTGACGCGCCGTGGCGTATTACCACCATGTCAATCTGCATGGCTTCTATTGTCGCAAGCGTGTCTAAAAGCGTTTCTCCCTTAACTACGGAGCTTGTACTCATCTGAATGTTTAGGACATCCGCGCTTAAACGCTTTGCCGCAAGTTCAAAAGATGTCCTTGTGCGCGTGGAAGGTTCAAAAAACATGTTAACGATTGTCTTGCCTTTAAGAGTTGGAACTTTTTTAATAGGCCTTAAAATTACCTGTTTGAACGACTGCGCTAATGTCAGGATTTCCTGTATGTCTTCTTTGGGAAGCTCCTGAAGCGTGATTAAGTGTCTGAAGGACATACGTTACGCCCCCTTTTCCGGTTTTTCGGCCACGTAAACCTTGTCTTCGCCGTTTGTTTCTATGTCAAGTATGATGGTTTCTTTTTCGGATGTGGGGACATTCTTGCCCACGTAATTTGCCTGAATTGGAAGTTCCCTGTGGCCGCGGTCAACCAGTACAGCCAGCTGAATGGACTTTGGCCTGCCGTTTTCTATTATAACGTCCATGGCCGCCCTTGTGGAACGCCCTGTGAATAATACATCGTCAACAATTACAATATCCAGCCCGTCCACGCTGAAATTTAAATCTGTGGCGTTTATGTCAACGTTGGCTTTTATGTCATAGTCATCACGGTAGAACGTGATATCAACAGCGCCGACCGGCACTTTAACTTTTTCAATGGATTCAATTTTTTTGGCAATACGTTCGGCAAGAATGTCGCCGCGTTTTCTTATGCCCACCAGCGCAAGGTGTTTTGCGCCTTTATTCTTTTCAAGTATTTCGTGGGCTATCCTTGTAAGCGCGCGGTCAATTCCTTCGCGGTCCAGGACTTCAGATTTCACTTTAAATTTCTTTTCCATGATACCTCCTTGCCCATAAACCGGGAGGCCGCCGAACCCCATAAATAAAAACGGCCTTCTATCCTGCAAGGCGTGCAGAAAGAAGGCTTATCAGCTGACACGGAAGTAAACGCGTGCCTGCTTAAAAACTTCCCCTTACCGGTCTCGCAGGACCGATTTAAAGGATTGCATTTCGTTTTTAAATCCTAATCACTATATATCACCCGCCAGGGTGTGTCAAGGGTGATTTTAAAATTTTCACAGAACCCGGCGGGTACCGTTACAACTACGGCTGCCTGAACAGTTGTAATAGTCTTCTAAAGTAGAGACGCAATACATTGCGTCTTGTTTTAAGCGGTTGCTCTTAAAAACACGCGCCTTAAAAGGCGCGGCTACCAGGACCATGAAAAAATAAAAAACTTCTAATCATCCCTGCCGGGGCGCCACTTGCGGTCTTTTTTTACCCGGCTTTTTTTACGCTTATCTTCCAGTATCTTTCGTTTTATAGCTTTGGGCCTGCCTGCTTTCTGCTTGCGGATTTTTTCCGCCTGGGCGCGCGCCAGCAGCCTTGCGTCTTCACGCTTTTTTTCAATACGCTCCGCAAGAATCTCCCTTGCGCGCACGCGGTTTAAAAGCTGGGAGCGCTCCTCCATGCATTTAATATCCATACTTTCGCGCTTATAAATAAGCCGCACGGCAGTCTCTACCTTATTCACATTCTGCCCGCCATGCCCGCCGGAGCGGATAAACTGCTCTGTAAAATCCGCTTCTTTAACACCAAGCCCGGCAAGCCTTTGGTTTACCTCTTCAAGACGTGTTAAGTTCATTTGTTTAATCTTCCTTTTAATACATCTATATTCATTACTCGTAATGCGTCCACATACGCAGGACTTTTATCGTCCTACTCTCTTTAATTACCTGATATACAAGCCTATGCTGAATGTTTATCCTGCGGGAATAAGCGCCGTCAAGATCGCCTTTTAACTTTTCAAAAGGAGGCGGATTCTGAAAAGGATTAATCTCGATTATCTCTAGAAGTTTCAATATTTTATTTTTTAAACCAGTGGCTGATGCTTTCTTTGCGTCTGCCTGCGCCTGTTTTGTATAAACAACAGCCCACTTTACCACTTAAGTCTCTTCGAGCATTTCGTCACAGGCGTCTTCATTCCCTTTATTATCGACTCTCTCATTCCTGGGATTGAAAGTAAAAACATAGTCTCCTGAATTGCAGACCAATCCTCTTGTGAAATAAGCACAGCTGCGTTCCTTTTCCCCGTTATTTGAACAGGTTCATGGGACAGCGCGGTACCGTCAAGAAGTTGAAACAAATTCGCTCTCGCTTTACTTGCCGTTATAGTTGTCATTTTTATCACCTCAATAAAAGCGTACCATAAAACGTACCACATGTCAAATTAGTATTCTGTTTATTCCACTGCCATAAACTATCCGCATGCCTTTTAAAACCTTATAATACTATTCAGCTTCAGATTCAACCGGCGATTGAATTACAGCTTTACTTTTAAAGTTATCTAAAGACCTACTCAGCATGATCCCAGCCACAGCCGCTGCAATTACGACAGCCATTATCAGTATTGAAACCGCACATCCGGCCGTCGTACCTAAACCTTTAAAATTTTCCGGATTATTTTTTTCTTTCTTTATTTTTAATTTCTTTAATTTTCCATAAGAAACAACCATAACCCCGCTAAACAACTGTCCTAATAACAATCCGGGTATAGAACTTACAACCAGATATATGATATTTGCATTTCCATCGACTCCCAAAAACCTGCCTATTAATCCAATTGCGAACGCCGGCCCGCATACAGCAATATATACCAGAAGAAACATTGCCAGCAGCTGCCATTTATTATCCTTTGTGAGTGCCGCAGACATTTTCAACGGGCTTGTCTTAACGTCTTCAAGTACGGCAACAGGCAGCGCAAACATGTAAGTTATCATAAAAAAAAATCCCGGTATTATAAAAAGAAAAAATCCTCCCATAATAATCATAAAATATAACCCAACTACCGCTATACTCCTGAAATATCTTTTAAAACCCGCCAAAAAAGCAGTACTAATACTTGTTTTTTTACCTTCATACAAAGAAGAAAACGCGATGACAGACGCGTTCCACCCTGCAACAACAAACAATAAAATAGCAGCTATTTCGATAAAAAACATACTTGTATAAACAGGATTTTCCGGGTTTTTTGTCATAAAACCTGTCAGATACATAAAAACCAAAATTGGAATATCCGTTATTACCTTGATGGTAAATAGCACAGGAAAATTCTTAAAATACAAATACGCCGATTCTTTAATTGTACCTATAATACTAATATTTTTTTCCGCCGTCATAAAATATCCCTAACGTTTTTTATAGTCTTATAAAACTATTCCGTCTCATTTATACCTGACGATTCAATTGCAGCTTTATTCTTAATCGCTTCCGCATATTTCCCCACCACTACCCCAACTATAACACCCACAACCATTACGCCAACCAATATCAGCGCGCTTACAAGGCATCCAATTGGCGTGCTTAAACCCTTTAATTCTTCAGGCTTAATTTCGTCTTTCTTTATTTCTTTCAGTTTCTCATAGGATACAACTAAAGCCCCTGTAAATAACTGCCCCAAAAATAAACCCGGTATTGAACTTAAAAGTAAATAAACAATATCCGTTGATTTTGCAGGATCCGCATACGCGCCGCTTAAAAAACTTATAAGAAAACCCGGCCCGACTATAACAATATAAAGAAGCAGGAAGATTGCAAACAGCTGCCATTTGTTATCTTTAGAAAGTTTAGCGGACATTTTCAAAGGGCTTGTCTTAACATCTTCAAGCACTGCAACAGGCAGGGCAAACATATAAGTAATCATGAAGATAAATCCCGGAACTATAAGAAGCACAGTGCCGCCCATTGCAATCAGAATATAAAGTATGCCTGCCGCAAGGCTTCTGAAATATCTTTTGAAACCTACACCATAAGCCATTCCAAGCCCTGTCTTTTCACCCTTGTAAAGAGAAGAAAAAGCGCTCACGGACGCATTCCATCCCGCAACAGCCAGCAGTGTTGCAGCTGCCATTGTTGCAAAAAACATTGTTGCATAAACAGAATTTTCCGGATTTTTTGTCACAAGCCCCGCCAGAAACAGATAACCAAAAATTGGAATTTCCATAATAACCATAATGGTAAACAACAGCGGGAAATTCTTAAAATATAACACCACCGCCTCTTTAATCGTGCTAAAAACCTTAATACCCTGTTCTTTTGCCATTTTTCCCTCCCGTTTTTATAAAACTTTTCTCTGACAATATAATACTATATTACAATATTCAAATAAAAAAGTACGGGAAAGCAGTCGTACTTTCCCGTACTTTTATTTAACCGCAATTAGTTTAAATCAACACTCTGCGAACTTGAATAACAGCCTTCCGTAGAACCTTGCAAACTTCCAAGCCAATACTTTTCATACTTAAGGCATTCATCTTTTTTGATTTTGAAATCCTGCGAATATCCAGCAGAAAGATCACTTTCCAGCGTATCGCCTGTTGTTGTGTTAATGATCTTAAACCCATAAATAGACGTGTTGTTGTTTACCGTGATGGTAATTTCATCCGCAGCCGTAGTTTTGGTGCAAGCGGAAGCCAACATTAAAACAAAAACAAAAACCGATAAAACCAATAACAATTTCTTCATTTGTATTCCCTCCCGTAAGATTTTCACAGCTCCCCTCAAAGCCATGTTTTTTATTATAATACCATAAAAAATAAAAAAAATTCCACAACTTTCCGAAATTCAATTTGTTTTATTTCCCCGTCCCATTTAAAACTTACACCCTAATCCTTACTAATATCCCCCCACCAGCACCAATTTATCCCCAAAAGCAACCGGATGAAATCCGCATTTAATTCCGGCGTTATCTATCTTCATTTTTTTCCACTTTAACCCGTCTTCGCTTTCATATACATCGCCTTTTTGCGCTATGGCATCCGGGTAATTGGCGCATACGTCGCCTAACACATAAATCTTATTATTCATAACAACCGCACCCGCAATGTGCTGAAATCCAAAGTTAAGGTCTTTATCAGCCTGCACCCATTTAATCCCGTCTTCGCTTACCCATAATGGGTTATCATATTTTGTGTTTTTTTGAACCACAGCAACAATATACATTTTTCCGTGAAACACAAAACTTGTATGCCCTATTCCCGTGCCTTCAGGCGCGTTTGACGCTTTAACCCAGGCAGCCCCGTTTAAAGACCAGTAAATATCACCGGCTTCGCCGCCCGCATTTGTCCCGCCTATAAGCCACATATTCCCTTTAAAATTCTGCAGTGTCATTCCCTGGCGCGGTGAAAAAGCCGCGCTGCCTGACGCTTCAAACCAGCTTATTCCATCCGCTGAATACCAGACGTCATTTTTAAAACTACCGTCATATCCGCCGGTTATCCATAAAGCATTATTGAACGGTATCATTGAATGTCCCGTCCTTGGCGTAAAACCCGAATTATCAGCTATACGTGTAAAATTCACACCATCAGCGGAAGAGAACACAGATGACGACCTTACAACTCCGTCCCATCCCCCTGCCGAATATACGTTTCCGTTCATTTCACATACCGCATGCATGCTTTCGCTTAATGACGATACGGCAACAGAACCTGAATCAAATGATACTATAACAGCCGGCGTGGGTACAATAACTGCGTTTTCATTCACTTTTGGAGCAATAAAATTAAGTTTATCCGCGCATCCCGCGGATAAAATCATCATGACCAGTGTAATAACTGTAATATTTAAAACTCTTTTCATTTTCAATCCACTCCTTATTAATCTCTCTTTCAATTAAATTATAACATGAAAACCTATTTTATTGTATGTTAATAAATTTTATACAGCAGAGTATAAAATACAGCATCGGTCAAAACGAAACATTGTTTTTACTTGTGGAACAGTTTTATTTTTTCTTCTCTTGTAAGGGTTTTTATCGCTTTTTCCCTGCGCATTGCGCTCCCCACGTCATACCCTGTTTCTAAATGTACAAGCTTTACAGGACGGTGAACTTTGGTATATTGGGCGCCTTTCCCGCTGTTATGAGTCTTAATCCTGTGCTTAATATCCTTTGTTATCCCCGTGTAAAGCGTACCATCCGCGCACTTAAGAATATAAACAGACCATACAAGCGGCCTGCCTGAAATCGGCTTTTTTACTACTATTTTTTTTCTTAATACCTGCGTTCCGGGATTCATCTTTTCATAACCGGGCTGTGTTCCGCCAACCCAAAATGTAAAATCCCCATAAACCGTTTCTCTTTCCCCTTTTTCATTTATTATCCGCATCTGTTCTGAAGAGATAATAAATCTGACAGTTTTTTTCTGCCCCGGCGCAAGTTCAACTTTTTCAAAACCCGCAAGCTGTTTTATGGGTGCTGTTTTACCGGCTCCCGGCGGCGCGATATAAACCTGTACAACTTCCGCGCCTTTTACCCTGCCGGTATTTTTTACCGTTACCGATAAATTATACTTGCCTGCCGAACGCTTTATCTTTAAATCCGTGTATTTGAATTTTGTGTATGACAGTCCGTGTCCAAACGGATATAACGGAGTGCCCTTAAAATATCTGTAGGTTCTGCCTTTCATGTCATAATTTTCAAACGCCGGAAGCTGTTTTGCGTTTTTATAAACCGTCACAGGTAATTTACCCGACGGGTTAACAGCGCCAAAAATAATATCCGCAATTGCCGCGCCGCCTGCCTGCCCCGGATACCACGCCTGAAGTATGGCGTCCGCGCTGTCCGGGCTTAAAGATACGGCGCCGCCCGAGAGCAGTACAACTATTACAGGTTTGCCTGATTTTTTAATCTGTTTTATAAGCTGCTGCTGAACGCCGGGAAGCCCAAGATTTGACCTTTCATACCCGTTTGTATCGCACTCTTCCCCTTCTATTTTAGGAGATAATCCAAGGCACAGTATTACTGCGTCTGCTTTTTCGGCGCATTTAACCGCTTCTGAAAAATCTTTTTTATCAGTTCCGGTTAACTCACACCCTTTTGTATAAATCACTTTAACGCCCTTTAACTCCGCAAAACCTTTAAGCACTGTTTTAGGAGCCGAAGGTGTTCCGCTGTAATTACCAAGCAAAACTTCCATATCATCCGCGTTAGGCCCTATGACAGCAACAGTTTTTATCTTCTTTTTATTAAGCGGAAGCACACCGTTATTTGCAAGCAGCACTACCGAATCCTGCGCCGCCTTTAATACCATAGCACGGTGTTTTTTGCAGTCAATTATATCCGCGGAAATATTTGTATATGGCACCAGATTAGGCGCGTCAAACATTCCCAGTTTAAACCGTGTTATAAGCAGCCGTTTTAAATTACGGTTAACCCATTCTTCTTTTATCATATTCTGCGCGTCGGCTTTTATTACCCCCTGTTTCGCGGACGTGCATATTTCATTGCAGCAGTTTAAATCACAGCCGTTTTCTATCGCCATTGACAGCGCCTGTTCAAGGTTATCCGCCAGTTTATGAAATTTATAAATGTCATCTATGGCTTCGCAGTCCGATACCACATACCCTTTAAACCCCCACTTATCGCGCAGTATATCTGTTAATAATATTTTACCCGCACAGCACGCTTCCCCGTTTAACCTGTTATACGCGGCCATTACGCTTTCCACCGCCGCTTCTTTTACAAGGGCTTCAAACGCCGGAAGATAAGTTTCATATAAGTCCTTTAAAGAGACAACGGCGTTAAAACCGTGCCGCAGATTTTCCGGCCCGCTGTGCGCCGCAAAATGTTTTGCGCACGCTGCTGTCTTTAAGTATTTTTTATCATTCCCCTGCAGCCCGCGGACAAACTGCACGCCAAGGCGTGCGGTTAAATACGGGCATTCGCCATAAGTCTCCTGCCCGCGCCCCCATCTTGGGTCACGGAAAATATTTATATTGGGCGACCAGAATGTAAGCCCAAAATACTGTTCACTTCCGTCTTCGGTTAACGCATCATGATATTTAGCGCGCGCCTCATCAGAAATCGCGGACGCGATTGTATGCATCTGTTTTTTATCAAACATGGCGGCAAGGCCGATTGCCTGCGGGAAAACCGTGGCAATACCCGCGCGCGCCACACCGTGAAGGCATTCATTCCACCAGTTATATTTTTTTATTCCCAGACGCGGAATAGCCGGAGATTCATGAAAAAGCTGGGATAATTTTTCGGCGCGCGTCATGCGCGATATCAAATCATCCGCCCGCTCTTCAAATGATAAATTATTATCAAGATATTTTTCAGAAACCATTTTTCCGCCTTTTGGGTTTTATTTTGGATTAATGATAATATTATATGGGGGAATATTCAAGGGGAAAAGACGAAAGTACAGAGGGACGGAGGGACAGAAGGACAGAAGGACGGAGGGACAGAGGGACGGAGGGACGGAGGGACGGAGGGACGGAGGGACAGAGGGACAGAAGGACAGAAGGACAGAAGGACGGAGGGACAGAGGGACAGAGGGACAGAAGGACAGAAGGACAGAAGGACAGAAGGACGGCTAAGGCTTACGGTATTTTTTTAACTTCTCCGCGTTCTATTAAACTATGGACTTTTATTTTATTATCTACTCTATTAGATTATTACTTATGGGTTTTAATTATGTTTTTGACCTTTCTTCCGTCCCTCCGTGCATCCGTACATCTGTCCCTCGCGCCTTTAATACTTCCGTCCCTCGCGCCTTTAATACTTCCGTCCCTCGTGCCTTTAATACTTCCGTCCCTCGTGCCTTCTATGCCGTTCCCCTTTCCACCAGTTCCGTCTGATAGACTATATTAACAGGATCGGTGTTTTTGCCGGATAGATTTTCAAACAGAACTTCCATCGCCTTTTCCCCCATACTGGAAGCGGGCTGCCTCATTGTTGTTATTTTCATTGTTTCCGCAAGGTCTGTGTCATCGTGGCCTATTACCGCGATTTTCTCAGGCACTTCAAAACCATTTTCCTTTGCCTGTTCTAAAAGCCCTGACGCAAAATAGTCGCCATTGGCGCAGAAAACAGCGTCGGGCCTGAAGTTCATTACATCCGTAAAAGCGGACAGCCCGTCTTCCCTGGAGTACAGGAACAAATCCAGAATTTCAAAACGCGATTCAGGGATACCGAAATCATAAAACGCTTTTCTGCACCCTTTAATTCTTTCATCCTGCGAATAACCATAACGCGGGTCGCCCGCGGTTACCACTATCCTGCGCCTTCCTTTTTTTATAAGATACTCCGCCGCTTTATAACCGCTTTGAAAATCATCAATATTTATGCAGTTCACCCCGCCCATTATGCCGCCGTCTATCATCACCAGCGGAAGATCAAACCTTTTATACGCGTCCACAAGCCCGGCATCAGGCTTTACATTTATCGTAATAACCCCGTCAGCTTTTTTTTCTTCCGCAATATCCATCATAAGCGATTTAGCCACTTCATTTTGGTTTTTTGCGGTATACACCACAAGATTTTTTTCAGTTTCAATCAGATACGATTCTATACTTCTTAATATATTCATTTCATATACGGAATAAATGGCGGGCTTTACCACCACAATATTATTTGTCCCCTTGCCTCTTATATCAATCCCGTTTTTTATTGCTTCGTAATCCATAAATCCCCCTTTTTGTTTCTATTATAAATATAGCAGATTAAAATCATTATATCAAATTCAGTTAAACCTATCGAATTAAGCTATAAGCATTTAAGCAGAAGCGATAGAAACTCATTAAACAAAAACTTAAAAATGATTCTAAACGCTTAACGCTTCCAGAGCGCTTTTAAAATCTTCGGGCAACGGGGCTGTAATTGATACTAACTGTTTATTCAGTTTAAATTCCATAAGCCCCGCGTGCAATAACTGCCGTTTGGGACCATTATCCCCCAGCAGTTTTTCATCAAGCTGCGGGTCTCCGTATGTTTTATCCCCGATTATCTGGTGTTTTATGAACTGCATGTGCGCCCTTATCTGATGTGTGCGCCCTGTCTTAATTATTACTTTCAGCAGAGTCGCGCCTTTATAATTTTCTTTTGGCTCATAAACAGTCGCCGCGCTTTTTCCTCCGGTTTCCACCGCCTGCCTGCATTTTGCGCCATTGCCGCCATTTGAAATTTCCAGATTTATATTGCCTTTGCCCGCGACCCTGCCGTGGACAAGGCATGTATATTCTTTATATATATTCCTGCCTTTAATAAGTTGTGCAAGCTCTGCCGCTTTTTTTTTATCAAACGCCAGAAGCACTATCCCTGTGGTATCCCTGTCAAGGCGGTTAATGGCGTGGACTGTGTCCCCCCTTTTCATATTCGCGGCCGCATTTACCAGTGTGTCCTGTTCGCCGTATCCGGTGGGATGCACTATCATTCCCGCGGGTTTATTTACCGCTATAAAATTATCACCTTCATAAACCACTTCAAGCTCTTTTTCAAATGGGTTAATTTCTATGCCGGTTTTCACCTGAAAATCAAACTGCACATCGTCGCCGCACCTGACCAGCCGGTGGTATTTTGACTGGATTTCGCCGTTTACAAATACCCTGCCGCCATCTATCATGGCGCGCGCCCTGTTTCTGGTTACAGGGACGGCGTCTTTAAGGTAAATATCCAGCCGTTTTTCGCCGCCGGAAGAGACTTTAATAAGGCGGGTCTCTGTTTTTGTATTATTAATCCTTTCACTTTTCAATTATCATCCGCCGGTTAACAGGCGTTTCTGCCACTCTTTGGCGCCTATATTTTTTTCCACAAATAATTTTTCCCCGGTTTCAGGATTCTTTTCCGTGTAATACATTGCAGTGGCCATTGTGGAAGGCGTGGGGGTAAATATCTGAACCTGTTCCGCCTTTGTCCCCAGGACATCCTTTACAAAAGACGCCACCCTTTTCATTTCCGTCTCGCCGCACCCCGGATACGCCGCTATGAAGTAATATGTTAAATGCTGATTAAGGCCGTTCTTACTGCCTGCTTTTTCAAATTCAGCCTTGAATTTTATAAGGTCGCGGCTGCCCGGCTTATTCATAAGTTTAAGTATTCTTTCGTCCGAATGTTCCGGCGCCACTTTTAGCTGGCCGGAAACATGGTGCGCGGTTACCTCTTCAAGGTATTCCATGCCGAATTCCCTGTCCCTAAATATCAAATCATAACGTATTCCGGACGCCACAAAAACTTTTTTAATACCTTTTATTTCCCTTATTTTTCTTAACAGCGCTGTCTGCCTTTTATGGGAAATTTTAAATTCCCCGTTTTCATTCATGCCGTACATATTTGCAGTGGGCCCGCCAAGGTCGGTAATGTACCCCTTAAAATCGGGCAGCGCCGCAATTTCACGCGCCTCGTTAAGAATGGACTCTTCGCTTCTGTCTATTATCTTAGTCCCCTGAAGTAATGAAATGGCACAGAAACTGCAGTTTCCAAAACATCCCCTGTGGGTGGTAATGGAAAATCTGATAGTTTCAAGGGCGCGTATGACACCCTTATTTTTATATATCGGATGCGCGTCCCTTTCATAATTAAGGCCGTAAATTTCATCCATATCGTATGTGTCATAAACCTGCGGAGGGTTCTGTATCAGGTACCTTGTGTCCTGCTTTTGAACAAGCCCTTTAGGATTTGCAAGCTGTCCGTTCTTATAAAAAGACATAAACATTTCAAGAAATTTTTCCTTGTCCGCTTTTGATTCTTCAAATGACGGAATTATAATATAGCCGTCAGGTACTGCCGATGATATATAACATAACCCGCGCAGCTCTGCGGGATTTTCCCCGTTTTTTATTGCTTCTGCCAGTTTTAAAGAGGTCTTTTCACCCATGCCGTAAACAATATAATCCACCTTGGCATCAAAAAGGATGGAGCGCTTGATGTTATCTTTTACATAGTCATAATGCGCTATGCGCCTTAAGCTTGCCTCTATGCCGCCCAGCACAATAGGCTTGGTCTGTTTAAAATATTTTCTGATAAGGTTGCAGTATACAATAGACGCATTATCAGGCCTTTTATTGTTCACCCCGCCCGGCGTAAAGTCGTCCATCTTTCTTCTTTTTAATGACGCGGTAAAGTTGGACACCATGGAATCCACGCTTCCGCCTGTGACGCCCCAGTATATGGCAGGCTCACCAAGCGCGGTTATATCCGCGTCACTCTGATAATCGGGCTGGGCAATAACACCCACTTTATAGCCGTGCGCCGCAAGATAATTGCCTATTACAGCCACACCCATATACGCGCTGTCAATGTACGCGTCGCCTGTCACAAGTATAATATCGCACTGCTTCCAGCCAAGTTTCTGCATCTCTTCTTTTGTTACGGGAAGGAACATAATTCTCCTTTGGTAATTGAATTATATAAACTGCGGCTTATTTGGTTCTGTACCAGTATTTATATGCTTCTTTAAATCCCAGCGAAGAATAAAGGGCTAACGCCGGTTTATTTGTTTCAATCACCTGCAGGTAAGCTTTTTGCGCGCCGTTTTTTCTGCCGAATTCAAGCAGGTTAAACATCATCTGCCTTCCATACCCCTTCTGCCTGTACTTTTGCGTGACAGCCAGGTCATAAATTCCGGTAAACCCGTCTTCCACCGCGGCATAACCAACAGCCACAGTTTCATCTTTTACGGTGATGCGCATGAATGCTTTTTCTGATATGGTTGAAGCAGCAAGCGTTTGAACAGTTTTCATAAACTTAATATCATACCCTGCCATTTTCAGATACTCTTGCGTCCACTTATCATCGGGCACAACCATTTCTTCAGCTTCAATATCGGGTTTTATTCCGGCTATAGCGGCGGTCTGTACGGAAACAGAATCGGATTTTTTATAACCCTGCCCTTCAAGCACAGAATCAAGTTCACCCGGCCGCGCTATTTCTGTCATTTTAAAAATCAGCGGCAGATTTTCCCTTTGATAAGCCTGTTCGCAGTATTTGATTTTACTTAAGGTTTCTATATTTGAATGGTACAGCGGATTAACAGAATTGGCGCGTCTTGTATAACCGCCCGCAAACCGCAGAAGCCAGCCGTCATACATCACCTGTTTTAAAGCAGGCATGGCATTAAATGATATATCCTCTATTTTCTGTATCAAATCCTGGTTGTTTGGCATGTAATAAATTTTACCATATAATTGATAGTAAATATCAGCGCATCTTTTAACCCATGGAAATGAGGCATCAGTTAGATATATCTAAACGCTAACAATTGAGTGAAAATAAAAATGTCAAAACCATATAAAACACATTCCCAATGCACCAAGTATACATTAAACTCCCCAAAGTCCTAATTGACTTATTCTTTTTAAAGATCAGGAAAGAGTATAATATAACTACCGAAAGGCTCATTAGTAAAAATATCACTTGGCTAATAATTCCCGTTAAAGAATTCGATTCATCATAAATTAAAAACAGCGATAAAAGCACTATTATCACAGCAGCCAGCACTCTAAAATTTATTTCAAAAATATACATTGACTCACTTTTCTTCGGATTTATAGTTTTCTCTGAGAGATAAATTCTAATTTTATTAACAAACAGAATTGTTATCGCCGTAAGCACAAGAGGCACAGTTAAGAATAAAGTTCCAAGCAATAAAAGACCCTCAGAAAATCCTGTCCCACCCGAACCGACACAAGAATTTAAAGCATTTAAATAACTTAACAAAAAAACATAACCCAAATATATGAATGCTAATACTGCTTTGCCGGCAACCTGCCAGTCAAATTTTCCACCATCGTCTCTCATGACACTCCTCGCATTGATTTAAAGGCAATAGTATGTTCTCAACTACTTAATTGTCATTTTTTAACTTTCAGGTATAAATCAATGCCATAAATAATTAAAAACACATATGAAATAAGCGAAATAAAATACTCGGAATATATATATGTTATCACATTAATATCCAACAAAAGCCTGAAATCCGTTATTACCATTAAGGAATTTATTAAAACAATCAAACCCACTAGAATCAAATTAACAGCCATCAAAACCTTCAGACGCCTTATTACAAGAAATAAACTTAGCAAAACGAACAACGACAAAATACACATACTAAAAACAAGAACAAATATATTATACTTTGCAAATGTCTGTGTTATCAGAAAAATCTGCGCAGACAAGCACAAAGAAAAAAATACAAAATCCAGCAAAGCTTCAAAATTCCTCTCTAAATTAAAAAAATCACGCATAATTTCTTTAGTATTTTTCAATTTGCACCCAATCATTATTTAATACTGTATATTTACTATCTGATCCGTTTTTTGGTTTTTCAAAGCTATCAGCAGTGTACAAACAAATAGGTTTATTCCCTTTCCTTTTTTCAATGATTATTTTTTGTTTACCAATGTATAAACGCTCCAGATCATATGCCATTACCAGATAGTTCATTTCAGAAGCAATCCTGAAAAATTTTTTCTCTTTAAACCACGGAATATTCTCATCGAATTTCTTTCTATACATTAAAACCATGTTATTTCCCTTCCTTTCAAACAACATAGACATCTCGTCCGTTGCGCGAACTTTATATTTATAATCCCTTAACATACCATACTCCGACTCCATATCTTCTCCGTGCAACTCAAACAACCTATCATAAAATCGCTTATCAATTTCTTTGTCATTCCAAATGACAGGCATAAATAAATATATAGAGAGAAAAATTAAAATTAAAAATATTACAATTGCCTTATATTTAACCGACATACCCTCTCCGTTTTTATAAATATGTTTACAAAAATGAATACACAAGCAAAATCCAACTCGCAACCCAATTATCATTTCCGGAATAAAAAATGATTTGTCCATACCCTACAAATTATTTTTTTACATCTTCACTGATATTTACCGTCTTCCAGCTAGACGATATCCCAATGTCATAACCCACATTAAATTTTATAGTTATCTTATCAATACCGTTAAGATTATAATTATCCCTGACAATCTTTACTATCTTCACCGCACTTTCATTGTAATTGTCCTTAGGTTCTTTAGGCATCCCTGACACAATTAACGAATTAACCTTACTGCTATCCGAATTTAATACACCTGTCACGGTCGTAGTGTTTTCCTGGACGCCGGTAACGTAAAGGTCTGATTTAGCCGCGATAATCTGCATTAGTTTTGTCATCTCCGTCATTTCCACCTTCTGCGAAAGCCTGTTAAGGGCATTAAGTCCAAAATGGAATATAGCAATAAGCAAAACTCCAAGAATGGCATATTTATATAGCTGTATTTTCCCTTCCACAGTCTTAACCGCGGACTGACTGTTTACGACATAAGTCTCCGTAATCACGTCATGTATAGACTGCTTAGTTGCCCTGTTTACGGTAAAAAAATATAAAACGGTAAACATACCTCCGAATATCACGATAGAAATCAGAGTCATAAAAACCGGATTCATAGCTAAGTCATAAGGGAGACTCATATTGTTTAAAAAGAAAGGCAAAGTAATAACTGCCGCCCTGATAGAGGCTCGGATGACCGATATAGAAGTTCCTGTCTTACCAACCACCTCTATTTTCATAACCATCTGACCATACCCCTTTTTCTGGACCACTCATAACTGGAGTCCAAGTGCTTGTTTTTCAGTTTCTTGCTGCATCTTAATCGTAAACTC
>JAFGWA010000024.1 GCA_016937715.1 Candidatus Goldiibacteriota bacterium | reverse complement strand
GCACCTCCATATTTCTATGCTACCACGCTTCGGAATAGGACATTTCTATTTTGCATATTTAGGACATTATCACTTTGCGGTTACAGGCGAAAGTTTTGGTTGTCAATGCGTTTTCACGGGTGAATTCCTGATAATAAAACAGCTTTATAATTTCAGCAGCATTACCCGGTCAGTGATGTTTTGTTTTACCTTTTTGAATCCAAACCTTTCATAAAGCCTTACTGACGGGTTCTTCATGTCCGTACTTAGAGACAAAGCCTTATAGCCTTTTTTAAGCGCAATGGCTGTTAATTCTTTAAGCAGCAGCGTGCCTATGCCCCTGTTTCTCCAATCTTTTCTGACAGCTATGGAAATTTCCGGTATACCGGTTTCAACAAAACCATACCCTTTATCATTTTCAGGGAATAAAATATACCACGCGGCGCCTGCCGGTTTATCATTATCAATCGCTATCACTCCCCCGCCATATGGCGCAATATATCTGACGTACCTGTTTATTTCCGGTATCTTTAACAGCACGTCGGGCGCAGGTTTTAAAGCAGGGTCTTCAAAAAAAACCATTTCATAAAGCATCTCTTCAAGAAACGCGTAATCCTTATCCTGAATTTCCCTGATTTTTATCAACCCATCACCTTTTACTTTACAACCAGCAGTTTGCCTTTATTTATCTGGCCCGAGGTCATATTGTTTGTGACCCAGTAATATATACCCGGAGAGATTGGCTTGCCGTAATTATTCCTGCCGTCCCAGAAAAAAAACGGCGCGCTGTTGGTGCTGCCGGAAAACACGCCTTCCCCGGACAGTGTGTATATCCTGACCGATGTATAAGGGGCAAGGTTTAAAAATTTAAGCATGCCGCCTTTGGCTTTTGTGCGGTCAAAAGGGTTTGGATAAACAGCAGGAATACCTTCCGGATAAAAAGACATATTTGAACTTACAGTATGTTTTGTCCCGGAAATTTCCGTATAAAAAGGGTCATTATATTCCACATCAGCGGTGTTTATCACAAGATCCCCATCCTGCCCCTGCCTAAGCATTTCCACAGTGAATTCCAGCGTATAACTTTCGCCGGGATTTAATGTAAAATCCGGGCCAAAATCCCACGTCAGGTTATTGCCGTTTACCTGTAGAGATGCCGCAGTCTGAGTATACGACCTGAAAACAAGAACATCAGGCAATATATCATAAACCATTATACCGGAAACCGGCGCGTAATCATTATTCGCTATTCTTAATGTATAGGTTATAACAGCTCCTGGCGCCGGGTTGTCCCCTTTTGCCTTTAATACCACATCAAGCGTTACCGGCAGCTGCGGATGTGTGGGCGTCTGCGTGGGCGTGTAAGTGTTTGTAAACGTAAAAGTCTGTGTAAATGTGTTTGTATGCGTGAACGTGGCGGTATATGTGGCTGTATCCGTAAAAGTAAAAGTATGGGTGGCTGTATCCGTAAAAGTGGCCGTGGCAGTGTCTGTAGCGGTATCGCTTGGGGTCACTGTATATGTTTCGGTATGCGTATTGGTAAATGTATCGGTTGCAGTTAAAGTATTTGTATGAGTGTACGTGTTTGTATATGTTGCTGTATTTGTATCTGTCGGCGTGTCAGTATAAGTAAAAGTGGGCGGAGGCGTGCCTGTAACCGTGTCAGAAGCGGTGTATGTCTGCGTGGCCGTATCTGTGGCGGTATTTGTAAATGTATGCGTAAACGTGGCAGTTACCGTATCTGTATACGTAAAAGTCTGCGTCGGAGAATCAGTCGCGGTGTCAGTATACGTATTTGTGGCGGTAAGCGTTACAGTTGCTGTGTCCGTCAGCGTCACAGTCACCGTTGACGTGGCGCTTGGCGTTGAAGTGGGCGAAGCCGTCCATGTAAGCGTTATTGTGGCCGATACAATTATTACGGTTTCTGACATTGTAATAGTGCGCGTCGGCGTTACAGTGGAACTTGACGACGGCGAAGCGGTGGCTGTAACCGTGCGCGTGGCGGTCAACGTGGCGCTTGAAGAAGGAGAAACAGTCAAAGTCACGCTTGAAGTCACGGTTAAAGTTGAAGTAAACGTGGACTGCGGCGTTAAAGTCGGGCTGCCGGTGGGTGTGGCGGTTGGTGTTGCAGTACGCGTAATTGTCACGGTCGGCGACGCGGTTACGGTTGCTGTTCCTGTCACGGTATTTGTAATTGACCTTGTGGGCGATGCAGTAATCGTTGTTGTCATTGTAATTACAGGAGTATTTGTAGGGGTCACCGTGCGCGTGGGCGAAGCCACCGCGGTTGAAGTCTTTGACGGGCAGTAAAGCGAGAATGTTTCCTGGTCAGAAGCTGTGCCGCCGGAGAAAGTTACGCTGCTATAATTTGTCATGGAACTGCACCATGTATCATTCCAGTACCCGTTCCCATAATCATATACCGTTGTATCAAACCAGCACGGATTCATTTCGTAAACAAAAGTCTTGCATTCGTTTGCTTCAAATCCAAGAGGAAAATATAAAGTAAACCTGTCATTGTCGTCATCCCTGAAAAGCTGGCCGTTATTAAGGTCATCATAATAAAATGGATTTCCCATAGTCCAGCCGCACGCCGCGTCAGACGTCCATGTATCGGTTATCATCACAGACCCGTTAATATACCCTCCCATGGAGCATACAGTAAGCGTTATAGAAACAGGGCCTCCCGTAATCATAGCCGTAGTATCAGAAAATTTTGTAATTGTAATCGTGGGCGACGGCAGCGGCGATACGGGATTAAGCGTAAAAGTTTTTCTCATGTACAGCATATTCTGCCCGGTGTACATATCATATTCGTTAGCGCCGGAATTTCCTATTGCGTCATAGGAATAAGGGTCAACAACAGTCCCATCCGCGGGATTATAAAGAAGTTTTGCCCATGTCTTGTCTGTCACCATTACCGCGCTTCCCCATGCCGAATCATCATAATTTGTTTCGTACCAGGAATTTCCCCCGCCGTCATCTGCCGGAGGAATATTGTAATCAAGGGTGGCGCTTAAAGCAATACCGCCCTCATTGCTTGACACATAAGAGTGCAACCCGCCCGCGCATTCCACATCAAGGGCAAAAGCGCCCCATATCTGACCGCCGCCTGTATCAGTAACGGATAATGCTATGGAATTTGCACCGGTACTATTTATCCACGCCACGGGAACACTCATACATACCGGCTCTGAAGTGGAATCCCAGTTCACATAATTAAACGCTCCCACGTAATTTCCGTTAAGCCAGACAGACGTATTATCATCCCCGTTAACACATAACGTAGCACTAACCGGAGTACAGGCGGCATAAGTATTAACAGCCGTTAACACGGTTAATAGTATAAATACCGCAATAAAATTAATTATTAAAAGAAACCGCTTTCGCATTTTCCCCTTCTTAATTTTGATTTACCGTTTAATCAATTTTTGTTATTATACAATACCGTGGTAATAAATCAATAGGCGAACGGCTCTGCGGCCCGGAGGGACTTAAGTAAAAACAACAACAACTTCAATTGCCGCAACCTGAAGAGTGCGCCCACCAGTACATTTCATTTTTTACGACCTGGTAGCCGCTCCTTTTAAGGCACGTTGTTTAAATCAAAGTCTTAAAGATTTGCGGTAAATAGAACAAACGAATTTACACATAAAAGCGAGACGCAACATATCTCTTATCTACGATAAAGTACAAAAAACAAACCCGAATAAAATAAAAAAGGGACGGAATTTATTCCGCCCCTTTTTTTAATCCTAAACAATCAGCTGTGCTGATTTTCCAAAAATTATTCCTTAAAATACCTCTTGTCTTTTCCCTATTTTCTCCTGTATTTTATTCTATAAAGTTTTTAAGTTTCTGCATTGATGTTAGGTAGTTATTAAGAGCGTTGTAGTAATTTGTTTTTGCCTTAAGCAGCCCTATTTCCGCGTTCATCAGGTCAACACTCTGAATAAGGCCGTTCTTATAACTTTCAGACGCAATCCTAAAACCTTCTTCAGCCTGTTTTATAAGGTCCCCTGCCGCTTCAATAACTTCCGCGCTTTCCTGCATTCCGGTATAAAGCTGTTCAAGCTGTATTTCCAGCAGGTTAACTGTATTATCTTTTACCAGCTGCTGCTTTTCTTCCTCTGCAGCGGCCTGCTTAAACTCATATACATTTTTAAAACCGTTAAAAAATGTCCACTGCACTCCCACCATTACATCCCACATGCCAAACCAGTAGCTTTTTTCGGTATGAAAAGCGGAATCAGCCGACATATAAGTGTAGTTAGCCGCAATCGCGATATTGGGCAGAAACATCGAACCCGCAAGATATTTTTTATACTCCGCAATCTTCGCGGCCGAATTAATAAGATCGCCGTCATCGCTTCCCTTTCTGAATTTCTGTTTAATCTCTTCAGCTGTCAATTCAAGTTTACTATAACCCGGTTCTCCGGTAAGTTCCACTTCACGGTCAAGGCTTATGCCGGCAGTATTCTTCAGCATCTGCATCGAAAGCATATAATTATCTTCCGCTTTTCTTGCATCCGGCCTGGAATTGGCGTACTGCACCTGCGCCTGAAGCACTTCAAAATTGGAAGCCTGCCCGCTTTTATACTTTGCCTGCGTTATCTTTAAATACTCCTCATTGCTTTTTAAACTTTGTTTTCCGGCATTCATAAGTTCTTTGGTTATAAGGGCGCCGTAATAAGAGGAAATAACATCAAGGTTAAGTTTTTCTTCCGCTTTTTTGAAATTAACCGACGCAATCCTGTACGCTTCCTCTGCTATTTTAAAGCCGAATAAAGTTTTTCCAAATGTAAAAACCGGCTGTTGAAGAGATACCTGAGCCGCGTACCAGGGCCTGACAGGTACAACAGAAAAGGTGTTGTATACCGCCTGATACCCCCCTTCCAAAGATATCACAGGGCCAAAAGAGGCGGCTGCCTGACCAAGCCGGGCTTGTGCTATCTCTTTATCCAGTTTTGCCATTTTAAATTCCCTGTTATTTTCAGCGCACAACTTTGAAAAATCATCAAAAGATAATTTAAGCACGGCTGTATCTTCAGCGAATACACCGGCGTTAAAAGCCGCGGTAATTATAAGAACCAAAAACAATTTAATAATATTTTTAGTTTTCATCTGCGCCTCCTTAGTAGAATATTTTCCAGGCAAGGCCTGTTTTTATAATGTGAATTTCTTTTTCGTCAACGTCATAAAACGCCGGCCTTTCAAGGCTTAACCTTAAAACCGCTATATCCGCTACATTCAAATTTACCCCTACCCCAAAATTATAATACCCGCCGTTCCAGCTTATATCCCTGTATCCCGGCGAGGGATTAAGCACAAGCATGTGCATACTGCCCAAAGACATTCCGGTTTCAAAAAAGACATCCGGAAAAACCGGCCACAGCGGAAATATGTTCGCGCGCGCGCCTATATATAAAGGCGCAAATACAGCGCATGAATTGGAATCCTGCCTGGCTATAAATACGTTATACGCGCCGCCAAGGTAAATTTCGCCCCACTTATATATTGAAACCCCCGCTTTCGCGTCAAATACCGGCGTGTCAAATACTCCGTAGCTTCCTATGCCTCTGCTTTGCGGGCTTGTTATTGTCCCGTAACTAAGCCCAAATTCCGTAAAAACCCACTTTTCCGCGTTTACAGGAAATGAAACAGCCGTTAATAATAAAATTACAGCAATTATTTTTTTCATTTTATTTACCCATCCTTTCAAGGTGATTTTCCATTTTTTTAAGTATTTTTAAAGATGTTTTCTTTTCCTCATTTGTCAGTACCGACATCAGATTACCCATCAGGCTGTCCATTTGTTTAAGATACCCTATGACCTCTTTTCTTGTCTTGCCGGAAACAGAAATCCAGACGGTTCTTCTGTCTTTTTCGTCGCTCTGCCTTATAAACAGGCCGTTCTTAACCAGCTTGTTTACCATACTTGTCATAGTGGGAAGTTTTACGCCTTCACTTTTTGCCAGATCGCCCATTTTCATCCTGCCGTTTTCAAATACGCGCCCAATAACATACATCTGCGCCATGGTTATTTCATGAACGCCCCTTAAGCACGCTTTTTTTGGAAATTTTTTCTGGGCAAGATGTCCCACTCTGCGGATATATTCCGTTAACTCCCTTGATGCCGCATCCATCTTAACACTCCTGATAGTTTATTTTACTAATTATTAGACTATCTAAGTATATTTCAAAATAATTATTTGTCAACAAGAAAAATTATTTTATTTCAACCCGTTTTTTATTACAGCAGGCATTAATGCAGTGATACTTCCCTGTTGTTGCCCGATAAAACCGGAACAAATACCGCCTTTTCAATTATAAATTTTACATACGGCATTTCTTTTCCATCCGCTACCCACGCCCCTTCCATATATGAAGGAAGCTTATAGCCGCTATAATCCTTAAACTCTCCTGAATAACCCACCCATTCCCTTGGGACAAGCGCTTCCCCTTCCTGCCTGTTTCTGTTCAGCTTCATTGATTTTATGGAACCGTCCTGATTAAAAACAACCAGAGCACGCGCCGTCATGCCGGCGTCTTTTATAACAGCATACGCGGAATTTGCCCCGTTTTTTTCCCAAGTGACAACATCCTTATCAAACAATACAGCAGGAATAAGCAGGCATTCAGTAAGCATCCGTTCTAATGACGCCTGATTCATAGAACCGCCTGTTGCGTCCTGAAGTGTAAACATAGACATCAGCTTAATATGCATCCTGCCATTACCGTTAAAATAAGAATCTGTCGCGCCCATAGTTAAAAGCGGCGCCATATTTATAACACCCCTCCATATAAAAGACGGCATTTTGCCGGTCAGGTGATATGTTCCGTTTATTTTAAACCACCGCCCGTTTTCTACAGGCTTAAATTCCCCGGTATGGTAAACTGCCGCCGAATCAATCATGGGTTTGCCGGCAATTCCAAGAAA
The DNA here is from genome assembly GCA_016937715.1 of Candidatus Goldiibacteriota bacterium. Taxonomy (NCBI): domain Bacteria; phylum Candidatus Goldiibacteriota; species Candidatus Goldiibacteriota bacterium. Next base: position 1,590 of record JAFGWA010000024.1, on the reverse strand, counting down.
TGCCGCAAACTTTTTTACAGGCGCCGGCAGCGTTTTAATATAAGCCGCGCTTACAACCGCGCCGTTATAACTGCCGGATAAAGACCTTATTTCAGACGCTTTTTTCACAAACACCGCTTCATCCGCCGCGCCCGAAACTAAAATTAAAAAAAGAACCGAAACCAGGACAAGCACGCTTATCGCCGTAATTTTTTTCATATTATTTCTCCGTTGTTTATAATACCGTCACAGTATTTTTTGTAATAAAAAAGGCGCGGGATGCTTTGGGCACCCCGCGCCTTTGAAGTTTGGTTTAAATTAACCTTCCAGGTTGATCGCGTTAAACTTTTTCTGGCTGTCAAGGCCGCCTTTGATGAAATTCCACTTTGACATATACTGAATTTTCATCCATGTAAGAAGTTTCGCCCTTGGTTTAATCTTAAACGCGGGGATAAAAAACTTTCCCACAAAAAACAGCGACAAACCAAAAAGCACCGCAAGCGGGGTAAAGTTAGCGATAATCCCGCCCACAAACGCGGAAACTATTAAAGTGATAAGGAAAGACAGCGACAACAGGTGCATTAAAAGCCAGTCGCCGATGTAAATGATACCCGGTATCGGAAAAGGTATCGGAAGCGATATGCCGCCAAAATAATCAATATAAAATTCAAGCACTTTTTTGGAATGTTCCCTTATTAAAAGAGGATGTCCGTAACCGTAACCGTAAAGCTGTTTGTAAAACTGCTGCGGCGTGGCCCTGTGCATGTGATCCACGATAGCTGACGGCTGGAAGAAAAGCTTAAAGCCGGCTTTTGATACGCGCAGATTAAAATCCACGTCTTCGCCTGTAGGTTCGTGCCAGAATGCGTTGCCGATAGCCATAGCCGCTTTTTTGGAAACAGCCGCGTTGGCGGTCGCAAAAAACGGGCTTGTCTGAGACCCGTTAACTTCATGAGGAAGGTCTTTTTTAACCGGAGGATAATATCCGCCGTTCTTCATTCCCACCCTGTTGCCGATTGAAAGAAAACCAACCTGCTCGCAGTAGTTTTCAGTGTCATTTTCAGCGTCCGTCCTTAATGTATAAACTTCTCCGCCGACCATTCCAATGGTCTCATCTTTCAGGAAAGGTTCTACCATTTTTTCTATCCAGTCTTTATGCGGCGCGCAGTCCCCGTCCGTAAAAAGGATATATTCGCCCTTGGCAACAGCTAATGCTGCATTTCTGGCGTGCCCCGGTGATTTTGAATCAGGAACAAGTTCCAGTTTGATAAACGGATATTTTTCCTGCCATTTCTTAATGATTTCCACTGTTTTGTCCGTGGAACCCCCGTCAGCAAAAATGATTTCCATGCTTTCCCTTGGGTAATCGACATTTAAAAGATACTGAATTGTTGTGTCAATTGTCCTCTCCGCGTTCCTGACCGGGGAGATAATCGTTACAAGCGGTTTCTCTGCCATTTACTTTCCTCCTGCAATTCTTTATATAAGAATTTAGCGGGCGCCGTATTCCATCCCGCTTGTTAAGTCAGAAAGGGATTATATCAGATATTGCGCAGTTTTCAAGGGAAAAAAAGTTAAAAGCAGAGGGACGGCAACTTGCAAGTTTTATTG
>JAFGWA010000023.1 GCA_016937715.1 Candidatus Goldiibacteriota bacterium | reverse complement strand
TGCCATAATCCATCCTCCTTATTATACTCAGTACACTTAAGTGTACTTCAGATTATGGCCGTTTACACAAATTTTATGACAGACTCTAATGTGAGCAAAGGATTAGAATACTCTTTTGAAGATAAACAGTGGCATTACTGGGAAGTTTCAAATCAATAATATATTTATGTTTTACTGGATTTTTTTGATTATGAAGGATGTAAGGGAAAGAAAAAAGGGGTAGGAGCCTGATTCGTGATTTTAAAATGCGCAACTACCAAGGAGAGAACAACATCCGCGGGCTGAAGACCCGCGTCTACCAAAGATGAGAAATTCAAATCAAAATCAAAACAACGCGCCCTAAAAGGACGCGGCTACCAGGGATAAAGAACAGAGGGACGAGAAAGACAAATTCAAGACAAAGTTAAAACAACGCGCCCTAAAAGGACGCGGCTACCAGGGATAAAGAACAGAGGTCGGATGCACAGAGGGTTGGAGGGACGGGAAAGAATCAACTACCGCGGGCTAAAGACCCGCGTCTACCAAACAATGAAATTTACCCAAAGAGGTATGATATATTACGTCTTCTAAGGTATCTATGGAATATCCCCGCTGCTTTTGCTCGTGAACTCGCTGCATTGCGGGGATTTCCGCTCGCGTGCTCGCTTCAACAACGCGCCCTAAAGGACGCGGCTACCAGGACGAGAAAAAACAGAGGAACGGAAGGTCGAAAGGATAGTGTTTAAGCTATAGGCAGTTAAGCAGAAGCGAAACGGAAACGATGCTAGATTTCACGTTATAGGTTAATTGCTTAATACGTTAAGGTGCTAGATTTTACGCTATAGCTTAATTGCTTAATATGCTAAAGTGCTATGTTCATACCTAATGTTTTTTCCCGCATCTTGCGCAGACAAACGAATCTTTTCCTTCTACCTTAACTTCAATCTTTCCGCCGCAGTCGCAGGTAAGGCGGCGCGGGCCTTTGCGTTTGTCCTGGGGAACTATTTCCTGTTTTTTTCTTCTGTCTTTGGCGCGGTTATCATCCATATATTATTACCTCCCGGGGATTGATTAATCATTTAATTACCATATATTATCAAAAATACAGCCTTCGGGCAATGGGAATATACGAAAGTTTTCGGTATAAAATACAGTAACATAATTCATTTTCGTTCTTTTTTCGCTTAAAACTTAACAAAATAAATGTTATTGACTATTTCAATTATAATGATAAAATTATATATATATAAAATATGAGTTTAAAAGGGGCGTGCGGTGGCGGAAGTAACAGGCCGTATAAATTCTAAGATAAGCATATTAATAATTTTTTTATTTATATTTATTGCGCCTTTTACCTCCCTTAATGCCGGCAGTTTTGGCACAAGTACTGCTGAATTCCTTAAGATAAAACCCGAAGCTGTTCAGGCGGGAATGGGAGAGGCAGGCACCGCTTTACCCGACGGCACAAATGCCCTTATTTTTAATCCTGCTAATCTTGCGCTTATGGACAAGGCGGAAATAACTCCTACCGGTATTTTCTGGTTTAATAATATCAATATGCAGCACATTGCTTTTGGCGTGCCGTTTGAAAAAGGCTCCGGTTTTGGTGTAAGCCTTCTTTATATTGATTACGGTTCTTATGATTCTACCGGCGGTACGTCGCCTTCTGTTTCTCTGAAAAACGCGGTTTTAACGGCCGGTTTTGGAAAAAGTTTTGGAGACACTTTCAGTTTTGGCGTGCAGTCAAGGGGGATTTACGAGGATTTTATGGGCGATGTCAGCATGGGAGTTTCTTTTGACACGGGGATTTCTTTAAGCCTATTAGAAAATAATATTTATGCGGCATTAACCGTAAAGAACCTGGGGTTTTTATCAGGTACGAATGACATGTTTCCTGTGGAATTCGGCGCGGGGCTGGGTTTCAGGGTTTACGAAGGCGCGTTTGATGTTTTCAGCGCCGCGATAGATTTTTCCAAAACCGCGGGCGCGGATAATATTTTTGCCGGCGCCGGGATTGAATATTTCTTATTCCGCGCGGTGGCGCTGCGGCTTGGCGCAAAATACAGCAACGCTTATGATCTTGGCAAAATGTCTTTTTCTGACGTGACAAAACTTACGTCATTAACCGGCGGGTTGGGGATTCACGTGGGCGATTTTGGGCTTGATTACGCGTTTACGCCAATGGGCGACCTTGGCGCGGTGCACAGGATATCCGCAAGTATTAAATTTGGCGCGTCAATGTATGAACAGCAGCTGGCGGAAAAAAACGCGGAATTTGTCCCCAAAGCAATTGAAGTGCCAAAGGTGAACGTGGAAAACGGGAAAATAAAATCAGTTTCCTTTAAGCCAAATGTCCCTGAAGAAAAAGTAAAGGAATGGAGCCTTGATATCAAAACGTCTGACGGCAAAATTGTAAAGTCTTTTTCCGGCATGGGCGAAGTGCCAAAGGATTTAAGCTGGGACGGCACGGACAACGTGGGCAAAATAGCGGGCGCAAATACCAATTATATATTTGATTTCAAAGCCAAAGATTACACCGGGCAGATTATAAAAACGGTGGGGCAGATTATTCAGCCCAAAAAATATGAATTTGAAGTTCCGGCGGACAAACCGTTTGTCCCGCTTAAAAACCATGAAATGCTTGTGGCGCCCATAACACTGCTTGTGTCCAGTGACAGTGATGAACGCAAAACAGTGCCTTTTGTTATGGTTAACAGGGAAATAAAGAAGATAAAGGACTGGAACTTTCAGATATTTGATTCAAAGAATACGCTGTTAAAGGAATTTTCCGGCGGGGAAACACTGCCTTCATACCTTGTGTGGGACGGCCTTGATTCCGCGGGTAAATATGTGGACGACCTTAAAGGGTGCAGATACGTGCTTAATGTCAACGGCGTTAACGGCAAAAAAGCGGTTATAAAAGACAAGCAGGTTATACGCGACCCGTTTATTATCACGGCAAAGAGCAAAAAACTTAAACTTGGCAAGAAGATATATTTTGACCAGAACTCTTTTGTCATAATGCCGGAAATGGCGTCAAGGCTTAATGAACTGGCGGCAGAAATTGAAGGGCAGAAAAATGTGCAGGTTTACATACAGGGGCATTCCAGCGAAGAAGGCGATGCCGCGCAGAATTTATATCTGTCCCAGGAAAGGGCGAAAACTGTCCTGCGGTATTTTGTGGAAAAATATAAAATGTCGCCGCTTTCAATCACCACGGTGGGCTATGGCGCCAAAGTGCCTTTAAATAAAAACCGCAACGAACAGGAAAGAAGGACAAACAGAAGGGTGGAAATAATTATTATGGGTGAAAAATAATGAAATTAAGAAAGTTTTTTGCCGCCGCGGTAATTGGGCTTTTATTTGCATCTGTTATTTACTCCGCTGAAAGCCCGGAAGCTTTATACAACAGGGCAAACGCACAGGCGGCTATTGGCGATTCTGCCGCGGCTATTGACCTGTTTTACAGGGTCATTGAAGATTATCCCAAATTCACTTACGCGGCAGACGCTATGTACCGCCTTGGAAACCTGCTGTACCGCACCGAAAGATATGAAGAATCGGAAAGGGTATTTAATGCCCTGGCGGGTAAGTTTAAAAATTATAAACACCTGGATAAGGCATATGAAAAACTTATACATATTTATGTGGAAGTCTACCCCGATAATGCCAAAGCGGACGCGATAAGGGACAAATATAAAAAACGTTTTGGAATAACGCCTGTGCTTACCGCCATTGACAAGACCCTTACAATTTTAAAAAGCGATGAACAGCAGGGTGCAAAAATTCTTGCTCTTGACGCGCACCAGATAACCGCCGGCAGGGCTTCGATTGTACCGCGTCTTGAAAAAGAAGTCTTTCCCGTAAGAAACTACATACTTGACGGGGTGTATTCGGCGGACAGAAAATTTATGGTAAAAAAAGACGGCGGAAAAAAGCAAAAAAATCTTGTTATTTATGATGCCGCGGGAAGAAAAATAAAGGCAATAAAGCAATCCGCCGGCGGGCAGGCGCCGCAGTGGTCGTGGGACGGCAGGTATATCGGCTACACAATTCTTACAAAAAAGGTAAGAAAAATTATGGTTTATGACGTCAAAAAGAATAAGGTTAAAAAGCTCTTTTCCGGGAAAAACGTGGAACCCATGCTTTTGTTTTCTCCGAAAGGCGGAAAGATAGTTTTTATATATAACGGCAACCCGTGGATTATGGAAAACACGGGAAATAATATTTCGTTTCTGGGAAAGATTAAGTTAAAAAAGGTCTTAATGGCGGCATGGAGCCAGTACGGCGAAAAGCTAATTTTTCTGCAGGACGGACAACGTGATTTTAATTTAATAGAACTTGAAAGAAAGCGCCTTTTAATAGGTGCTAAATAGGGAGGTAATAACATGAAAAAAACTTTTATTAAACGGCTGCTAACCGCGGTATTGGCGGTTTTTCTTTCATCCGCGGTATTTGCGTCCGTGGAAGAATACAAAAAAGCCGTGGAGCTTGACGGCAATAATGTTGTAAAACGCTTTAACCTTGGGCTGGCTTATTACAATGAAAACAGGCACGACGAAGCGCTTGATACGATGAAAAAGGTGCTGGAAATAAATAAAGACGACAAAGCTTCGCATGAAAAGGTGGATTTTTCCGCGGCGCAGATCGCGGGGATAATTTATTATAATTTTAAGAATAACGATGATGAAGCCATAAAATACTTTGACAAGGCATCGCAGTTAAATCCCGCGGACGGGGCAAACTATTTTTATGCGGGGCTTGCTTATCTGCGCAAGGAAAATCTGGACAAAGCAATAGAAGCTTTTACCAAAAGCATAGAAAAAAAATACGATGAAATGTCAGAGGCGTATTTCAGGCTTGGGCAGTCGTATTATAAAAAGAATATCTTTGGAGACGCTCTTATCAACTTTGAAAAGTGTATTGATATAAAACCCAAGCATCTGGAATGCAGGGAGCTTCTGGGGCTTATATATCATAAAAGGGAAAACGCGGACAAGGCTATAGAAAATCTTAAAGAGGTTGTAAAGGCAAATCCGGAAAACTTTAACGCTCAGTATCTACTTGGCCTTAATTACTTTAAGAAAAAAGAGTACGATAAGATGATAACCGCGTATAAAAAGGCAATTAATATTAACCCGAACTTTTCCGACGCGCATTACAACCTGGGGATGGCATACTATTACAGGAATATGTATAAAGAAGCCATTGAAGAGCTGGAAACCGCCAAGAAACTTAATCCGGGAGACTCTTCCACCTTCTCTCTTTTAGCGCAGGTAAAGACCACCGGATATGACTATTACCTTAGCAGCGGCACCACATACCTGACGGAAGAAGAATTCTTAAAGGCAAAAGAGCAGTTTACCCTTGCGCTTAAGGTAAAACCGGGCGACAGCGAAGCACAGAAATACCTGTCTTCTGTAAACGAAAGTATTTCAAAGCAGGTTCCCGATTACCTTGAAAAAGGCAAAAAAGCTTTTGAAGCGGGCGATGTGGGAGGGGCATATAACGCCTGGTATTATGTACTTCAGGTAAATCCGGATAACGGGGAAGCGAAAGACGGAATGGCAAAAGTTGAAAAAAATATAAGCGAGCTTATTTCCGCAAAGGAAAAGCAGGCAAAGCTTTATCTTAACCAGGAAAAATACACGGAAGCGGTGGATGAATATTACGAGTTAAAGAAACTGCTTACCGGCGCAAAGGCGAAGGCGGTGGATGAAAAAATACGCGCCGCAAGGGCTTCCCGCGACGCAAAGATAAAGGCGCTTTTGATACAGGCGGAAAAGTTTTTCAGCGGCAGCGATAAAAAAGTAAAACAAGACTACAGAAAAGCACTGCAGAAGTTTAATGATGTGCTTAAATATGATTCCGGAAATTCATCGGCCCGTGACGGAATAACAAAGGTAAATCAGAAAATAGAAGCGGATAAGGATAAATATCTAAGCCTTGCCAGGCAGAATAAATCCTCGCCGGAAAAAGCCAAGTCGTATTACCAGAAAGTGCTTGCGATAGATCCCAATAACGAAGAGGCAAACAGCGGGATAGAAAAACTTACAGGAACTCAAAGTAAAGCGTCTGTGGACGCCAAAGCTTTAAAATCGCTTTATTACGAAGGCGTTGATAAATACGTAAACGGCGAGATTGAAGCGGCAATAGCGGTATGGGGCAAAGTCATTGCAATGGACCCGGGTCACGCTGAAGCAAAGAAAAATATCGCAAGGGCCAGAGAGAAACTTGCTGCCATAAAAAAGTTAAGCAGATAAAAGGGGCGGGGATGAAAATAACGATATATGACGTTGCCAAAAAAGCCGGGGTTTCCATTTCCACCGCTTCCAAGGCGTTAAACGACCGAAAAGACGTGGGGGATAAAACAAAGGAAGCGGTAAAGATAATAGCCAAAGAATTAAACTATGAACCTTCGCGTTTTGCGCGCGCCCTTGCCATGAGAAAAACAGAAAACATAGGCGTGGTATCGGGCAGGTTTTACCGCGCGCCTGTAATTACAAATCCGTTTTATTCAAAAATACTTGAAGGTATCGAAGAAATACTGGTGGAAACGGATTTTAACCTTGTTACCAACGTGGTTAAAAAAGAGCAGATTGAAGCGATGGAACTGCCTAAGATAATAAAGGAAAAAAGCGTTGACGGGCTTATACTTCTTGGGCATATGCCGGCTGACTACGCGGAAATGATAATAGACAGGGGAATTCCCGTGGTTATGATAGATAATTCATATGACACGGATAAAGCTGACTGCATAGTCGCCGATAACGAAGGCGGCGCGTTTAACGCCGTGGAACAGCTGATAAAACTTGGGCATAAAAAAATTGCCTATATGTCGCGAAACGGAAGGTACAGTTTTCTTTTAAGGCGCGACGGTTATAAAAGGGCTCTTATTGCCAACGGCCTGCCGGTGGATGATAACATGATAGTGTTCTGCCGGGAAAATCAGGAAGAGGCGGATGATCCTTACGCGTGGATGAAAAAGGTAATTGAAGGTAATGACAGGCCGGACGCGCTTTTCATGTGCAACGACATAAACGCGATACTGGCGATAAATATGCTTAAAGACGCAGGGTTAAAAGTGCCGGACGATATCTCTGTGGTGGGTTTTGACAATATAGAACTTGCCCGCCACTTTATCCCGTCCATTGCCACGGTTAATGTGCCAAAAGAAGAAATGGGAAAAAAAGCGGTAAATATACTGCTGGATATAATGAATAAGAAAAGGACAGTAAAGGAAAAGACAGTCGTCCCGACAGAGTTTATCATGGGCGGCTCGGTAAAGCAGAGGTAGGGCAGATGCTTGGATGCTTAGATGCTTGGATGCTTGGATGCTTGGAAAATCGGTGTGGTAGACGCGGGTCTTCAGCCCGCGGCTTTTGATGTGTCTTCTGTTTGTTTTCTATTGTAGAGACGCAATATATTGCGTCTCGTTTTTAATTTAATGGGTGGGTGTTATTTCTTGAATTAAATGTGTGGTAGCCGCATCCTTTTCCCGGCCGCCGCAGCAAATAAGCTGCTATGGCGGAGGAGGCAAGGCGCGGCAGTTTGGGGTCTCGGTTTTTTTTGTCTTGAAGCATATGTGTTAATCGGGTAAAATTATTTTAAGATAAGAATTGTTGAACCATAGTAAAAAACGGTTTAAGACAAATTTATAATAATTGGTGGTTTATGTCCGGTAAAAAAAATATCATGAAAACAGTTAAAAAGATGGCTGAATTTATAAAAAAAGAACACGGCGCTAAAGATGTTATTCTTTTTGGGTCATATGCTTATGGAAATCCCGGCCCTGACAGCGATATAGACCTTATGGTAGTTTCGGAATCGGAAGAAAGGACCATAAAACAGGCCGCTGATATTTATACTTCGTTAAGCGGGTCTTTTCCGGCGGAATTCCCGGTTGATATTGTTGTAAGAAACAAAAAATATCTGAAAAAATATCCTGAAGATATGCTGACAAAAAAAGCCATGTCACAGGGTATTAAGCTTTGAAACCGGAGACAAAAGCATGGGTAAAGAAAGCGGAAGAAGACCTTAATCTTGCTCTATATGCTTTTAAATCACGCGAGCATTTTTACAATTCGGTGTGTTTCCACGCGCAGCAATCATGCGAAAAATATCTTAAAGGCGTGTTGCAGGAAAAGGGAAGGGACATACCCAAAACTCATGATATAAGAATGCTTGTTGAATCGGTAGCGGAATTTGTTCCTGACATTTTAGTTTATAAAAATCGGTTTGTTTCTCTTACCGCTTATGCAGTGGCTGCAAGGTATCCTTTTGAAGACGCCGAAAAGAAAGATGCGGAACAGGCTCTGGAAATATCGGGGATTTGCAGAAAAATAATAAGAAAAAACATGGGGTATAGAAGATAATAATATAGCTATGCTGACGGGTGTAAGTTAAAGGTTGTATTTGCCGGTGTTTGAGAATTGGCGGGGAGTGTTTATGGGTGGAATACTAAAGAAGATTAAAGACTTGAATGAAGAAGAAGATAAAAATAGCACAAAATTTTGGACTTCTGCTTTAACTCCGTTAGGTTTTATTGGGATTATTATTAATTTACTGTCTTATTTGTTGGTTCTTGATTTAAGTGATGAAAATACAAGGTTCTATAAAGTGGTATTCTTTCTGTTTTTTTACTCGCTTAGCTGGGTTTGGATGATTTTGCCGATAATACTGAGAATTATTAGAAAAAAGAATGATAAAGGCGATATCCTGTTAACTCAACAAATACTTTTTTTTGCCGGGGTTTTTGTTTTGTTAATGGTTCTGGTTGTGGTTTGTGAAGTGTTTAATATTGGCAATATAACATATGGCGGTATATTTAATAATTGAATCTATAAACGGGGAAATAGAAGGGTAATACTTAAATAAAATCAAATACCGCGGGCTTAAAGACCTGCGTCTGACAATACGAAAATTCAATTCAAACTCAAAACAACGCGCCCTAAAAGGACGCGGCTACCAGGGCGAAAAGACAAGAACAAGGTCAACTACCGCGGGCTGAAGACCCGCGTCTACCACACCGATTTTCCGATCTTCCAAGCATCAAAGCCTCCAAGCATCAAAGCCTCCAAGCATCAAAGCCTCCATTTTATCTGTTTGCCATAACTTCCATATTAGTTTATAATATTATATTATTATATATAAAGGAGCTGGAAATGGTTAAATTTGACCTTAAAACAGGCGCTTTCTGGGCTTTGTGCGGGTATGCGGCGGCATCTGCTGTGTCCATCACAATGGCGGAGATATTCTATATCCTGTCGCTGGTTTTGTGGATTGTCCTGCTTGTAAAGCAGAAGGATGAAACCGCTTTTAATATAAGCAAATTCATCCTTATCCCTTTTTTCGCTTTCATATTCATTCACTTTACTGCCGCGGCATTTGGAATTGACCCTTTGAACAGCATAAAAGACTTCAAAAAGGCTTATATAATGGGCGCGGTTTTTCTTGCGGCTTATATCTCCCGCGGCTCCATTAATAAAGAGATGCTTATGCGGTTTTTTGCGGCAGGGGCGATATTTGTAGGCGGGTACGCTTTTGCCACGGGCATTTATCACAGGTTAATAATGCACGAAGCGGATTTTCGGGCTGTCTCTTTTTCCGGCAACCACATGCACGCGGGCGGTATGCTTGCAATGGCGTGCGTGGTGCTTGCGGGATTTATGGCGGCTGAATTAAAGTCGCTAAGCGTCAAAAGGATGAATGTTATTTTGTACTCGTTTGGTTCTTTTTTCGCGGGGCTTGGGCTGGTTTTTACATTTACCAGGGGCTCATGGCTGGCAGCTTTGTGCGGATTGGCAATTGTTTTTTTTATGGCAGGGAAAAAATACTTTGTGATTTTTCTTGTAGTTATGGCGGCTGCGGGTTTTGCCCTTAAAGACACGGCGGTGGGTAAAAGGGCAATGAGTTCGTTTAATACGAATAAAGGGACTTCTAATATTGAGCGCGCTTATATGTGGGAAAGCGGAATTAAAATGATAAAAGATAACCCGTGGCTTGGCATAGGCACCGCCAACGTGGGTAAAATATATTCACAGTATATTCATCCGGAAGCGCGGGAGCGTCAGCAGGGGCACCTTCATAATACCGCGATTCAGGTGGCGGTAATTGACGGGCTTGTGGGGCTGGCGGCTTTAATATGGCTTTTTGTATCGCTGTTAATAACGCAGATACGCGGCGCGATTAAATCCACAGGCTATGACAAACACGCGCTTATTGCTTTTGCCGCGGTGACTGTTGTATTTTTGATAAACGGATTATTTGAATATAACCTGTTTTCTTCTCAGGTTGCTTTAATGTTCTGGTTTCTTACGGGAATTTCTTTACGGCCAAGAATTCATGGCCAATAAGGAGCAACGTGGTTAAAGTTGAGTTGTCTAAAATAAAAAGGGTGTTAATAATACGCCCCGGCGCAATAGGCGATGTGCTTTTAACCACGCCTTTTATACGCGCGCTTAAAAAAGCGCTGCCTGACGCGGTGATAGATTACGTGGCCGCGCCTTTTCCGGCAAAAATACTTGAAGGGAATCCGTACCTTTCAAATGTGACAGTGTTTGATAAAAACAGGTATAAAAGCGCGAATTTTATTGTCAAAGCTTTTAATGATTTTAAATTTTACACGGCGCTTGCGGGGAATAAATACGACCTTGTTTTTGACCTGTTTGGCAACCTGCGCTCCGCGCTTATGGCTTTTTTAAGCGGCGCGCGTTACAGGGCCGGGTTTACTTTCAGGATAAGAAAGTATCTGTATAATATTAAAGTAAAACCGGCGCAGGACCCGATGTACAATGTTCATTACCACACGCAGTTATTGACGGCAATAGGTATTCCCGAAGACGGTGAAGAACTTGATTTTATAATTCCGGAAGCGGAAAAGGCAAAGGCGGCGCAGTTTATAAATACCGTTAAGTCCGGCGGCCCGGTTATAGGCATTAACCCGTCAGGCACATGGCCCACAAAACGCTGGCCTGAAGAGAAGTTTGGCGAATTGGCAGGGCTTATTTTAAACGGCATAAAGAAAAGTTCTGTAATTGTGCTTTGGGGCCCAGGTGAACAGCACATGGCCGAAAAAGTATTGAAGAATTGCCCGGTAAAACAGGGTATAATAATAGCGCCGCAGACATCGCTTAAGGAACTTGCGGCGCTTATAGGTCAGATGGATGTGCTGGTTACAAATGACGGCGCGCCCAAACATATTGCGGTGGCTATGAAGACGCCGGCGGTTACGGTATTCGGGCCCACAAACAGTATTTCGTGGAATCCGCGCGATAACCCTTATTATCCCGCTGTGGCAAGCGCGCTTAGCTGCGCGCCGTGCGATAAGACGCAGTGCCCTGACAGGGATATTGAATGCATGAAAAAGATAAGCGCGGCGGATGTTTTTGAAGCGGTAAAAAATACTGCGGCATTGAAAAGCCGCGTTTAATTAAGGAGGATGGCATGGCTGAAATTGATATAGACAAGATGCTGGAACAAAGGGAACAGGCGGGAAAAACCGGAAAGAAAAAAAGCGGCGTTAATATGAATGTTGTATACGCCGCGGCAGCAGCGGTTGTGCTTGGTGTAATTGCTTTTATTGTTGTCACAATGATGAAACCAAACGCGCAGCTGTATTTTCCTGTGGAAAATACAGGCTTGTCGCTTTTTAATATTTCCGGCAAAAGCCCGGAGCGCTGGGAGTTTCTTGACAAAAAAGAAGTCATAAACGGCGAGACTCTGGCGATATTAAACAGGACAGACACGGGAAATAATTATACCGTGCAGGAATACTATTCATACGGCAAAACCGGAGTTGTTAAGGCTTACACTTCTGAAAACTTTGGAGATAAAAAACCTTACGGCATGATAATGCTTCCGCCAAAGGTAAAAAAAGGCGTAAAGTTTAAAGCGGCTGATACCGCGGCAGGCCCGATTATGGGGACGGTAAACGAACCGGAGACAATTTTAACAACAGCCGGGGAGATGGAAGCGGTAAGGGTGGATTATAAAGGCGGCAGGGCGACTGATAAAAGCGTGTGGTACGCCGAAGGGCAGGGTGTGATAAAGACGGCTGACAGGTATAAAAATGAAACGATGGATATTATAAGCATAACAAAATAGAGGGTGTGATGTTTTTAAAAACGTTATTACAGTCTTCATATAAAAGGGCGGCAGGCCGTGGTTAAGCGCGCGATTAATATTTCATTAACCGTGATGCTTTTTTTTGCGGCATTAAGCGGCGTTTTATTTTCCGCGCCGGAACCTTCTATTGCCGAAGAAAAAAACCTAACCGGCGTTACGGCCGTTAACCGTTCACCTTTTAATTTAAGGGCAAAGACTGACGGGTTAAGGGTCATGCTGTCATGGGACGCGGATACGGCGGAAGGCGTGGCGTATGAAGTTTACCGCGCGTCAGGGCCGGATGAAGACTATATCACAATCACAAAAGAACCTGTAAGAGAGCTTATTTACATTGACTCGGCTGATTCAAGCGTAATTCCGCCGCAAAGTAATGTCACATATTACTATAAAGTCGGCGCGGTATACAACGGGTCCAATATCGGCGATTCAAACGTGGCAACCGCAAAGCCGATAGGCGTACTTGAAGCGCCCCGTGAAATTGAAGCTTTGGCCGGTTTTTCTTCCGTTACTTTAAAATGGGTGGAACCGGATTCCACCGGCCCTTTTGGCCTTTCGGGTTACAATATTTTCCGTTCTTTTAACAGGGAAGAACAGGGCGCGCGGATTAACCCTGAAATACTTAAAGAAACTGTATATGAAGATACGGGATTGTCCGAAGGGACAGAATATTTTTACAGGGTGCAGACGGTTGATTTAAAGGGCGATATGGCCATGTCTCTTCCTGTTTCCGCGATACCATATTCACGTTTGGGCGGGCCCGCAGATGTTACGGTAAAAGCAGTTTCGCAGGAAAGCATAAGGCTGTCCTGGCTTGAACCATTGGCAACAGGTGCTGCCGGGATACAGGGGTATAATATTTTCAGAAGTAATAACGCTTCCGCTTTTCCGGAACAGCCGATTAACCTGGGCATGGTAAAACCGTATAAAGATGACATGGGCAGGTCTTTTTATTATGATAATATGATTTTAAGCCGCGACCCGCCCGTGCCGGGCGTGGAATATTTTTACAAGATAGTGCCTGTTGACGCGTACGGAAATACCGGGGCTGCAAGCGTGCCCGTATCGGCAAAAATAGAATGGGTAAGCGTGCCGCAGACAGGAATTCTTTCCGCTGATATTTCCCAGTACGGGCTGCCGCCGGAATCCAAACTTGAAATCCGCGGTATGAAGTCAGTCAAGGTGGGTTTTACAGGCGTGACGCCGGATGATGCCATTGTTACGGGGGATAAGAAAGGTTTTGATTTTACCCAGGCATTCAGGGTAAGGTTAAACGGCAACATAGGCAAAAAGATTATTGTGGACGTGGATTATGACGACCAGAACCCCACAAGCGAATACACAAAAATTTCAATTCAATATCAGGGCGAAAAAGAAGAGACGATTCAGGAAGCGTCTTTCGGAGATATAACATTATCATTGCCGCCCACGCGTTACGCAAGTTATTCGCAGACGCTTTTTGGAATAAAAGGAAGGGCTATGCTTGGTGATAAGTTTTCTGTAACCGCTTTTGGCGCGCAGGCAAAAGGCATTTCTGCCGTGCAGGAATTTACCGGAAATTTAAGGCAGAAAGAAGTAAACGGAAAAGAAGGTTACACGATACTTGACAACCAGTATCAGAAAAATATCTATTATTACCTGTCAAAAGACCCCCTGCACGTAAGCGCGCTTGCACCCAACGCCGGGCTGCCGGTGCCTGCCGCGCCGGTTTCCATAAAGCCGGGTTCTGTTTTAATCTATTATGACGACGGGATAGCCAGCAATGACATTCCCGCCGAAGTTATTTATTCCATTCCCAACAGGACTTTTCATTTCAGGCCCCTTCAGATAGGCTCTGATTATGTTATAGACTACAAGAACGGCGTTGTTAAATTTAATATCGGCATACCGGATACAAGCACCATTGCCGTGGCTTTTGAAACAAGCGACGGGCAAAAGGTCGGGTATTCTTCGGACGGCAGTTTTAATTTTAATGAAACCGGGCTTACATCCGCAAGCACGGGTTATACGTCCGACAGCGCCCACCTTATACAGGACGGGCGGCAGAACACAACGGGCGATTTATCGCATAAAGTGCTTAACTATTATTACCTTGGCGAGACGCAGATAGAAAACCCCGCCAATGACGGTTACTTTTATATAGAGATAAGAAATAAGTCGCAGGAAAGTATCAGTATTCCGCAGCCCAACAACAATGACTCTTCAAGGTATTATGAAATTGACACGGATATGGGGCTTTTAAAATTCAAGGCGTTTTTCCCGTTTGCTTCCAACTATTCAACGCCGGCAGACCCGGGCAATAATATAAGGCCATCCAATTTAACGGAAGACGCCTACAGTATAACCGCGAATAAATCCCTTTATGAAATTTACCTTAAATATAATTACAGGGTATCGTCTTACAGGCTTGATAATTCACCCGTGGTGTACGGAAGTGAAAGGGTTCAGATTGACGGGCGCGACCTGTTAAAGGATAAAGATTATAATATTTTTTATGAAACCGGTGAAATAATTTTTATAGATAAAAATCTTGTCCAGCCAAGTTCCAGGATAAAAATCGCGTATGAATATTTTCCATTTTTTCAGAGTTTTCAGAGCACGGTTGTGGGCGCGAGGATAGATTACAAGCTTTTTGATAATTTAAATCTGGGCAGTACGTGGCTGTGGAAATTTTCCAGCGCGGGGACAACAGTCCCTGACGCGCGTTCAACGGACACAAGGCTTTCAACGCCTGCAAGTATGTACATGCTTGACGGCGACATAAAACTTACGCTTGATAAGAAACAGATTAACGAAGTGATAAACGGCGTGCCTTTTGTGGACGGCGCGGATTTACCGGTTGATTTCAGCTTTCAGGGTGAAGTGGCGTACAGCGATTTTAACCCGAACCTTTTTGAAAACGCCAGGACAAAGGAAAAAGGCGCCGCCATGATTGATAATATGGAAGGCGCGGATAATGTGTTATCGCTTTCCACTAACAGGTATTCATGGTTTCCGGCAAGCATACCGGCGGGAGTGGTTCCTGAAAACAGGGTGCTTACAGGAAAGGAAAATGTCACTGAAAACGGGCATCAGATAGTAACCGAAGGCACGCTGGGTTCTTCGGCACAGGTAATGCTGCGTTTAAATTACAGCGGGCTTACGCAGGATAAATGGGACGCGTACAGGTATGTGGTATCAGCGTTCGGTGAAAACCTTAATAACTTAAATTACATGGAAATGTGGGTTTATGTGGATACTGACAATCCGGTAAAACTTAAAGTGGACGTGGGTATAATAAGCGAAGACAGCAACGGCAATAATACATTTGAGCTGAATTCCACGTCCGGGATAAGGCGTGACAGCGAAGACGCGGAAAATAACGGCAAATTAAAAGCCGTTTATGATATAGGAATAGGCAGGGGTATTTATCCGGAAAATACGGACTATTGGGGCGCGGGCAATGACGTCCTTGACACTGAAGATATGGACAATGACGGGCAGATGGATACTTCAGAGTCGTATTATGAATTCAGTTCGGACGGGCCCAATTATTACCATCCGCAGCTTACCCTGTCTCAGAAGGGCTGGCATCTGGTAAAGATACCCCTTTCCCAGTTTTCGCAGTCGTTCGGCCTTAATTCTGACCAGCGCAATCCAAGCAGTACCGCGTTTTTCTCCATTATCAAACACGTAAGGGTAAGCATAAAAGGCGCGGGGGCGTCGCCAAGCGCGGGGCATATAAAAATTGAATCAATTAACTTTCTGGGAAATTCATGGAGGTTAAAGACCTTAACCGGCGCTACAGACATGGTGGGGAATATTATAAATTCCCCGAACACTTCAAAGATGAACGTGGAAACGGTAAATCAGAATACGGATGAATCATATACGCCTAACGTGGATTATTTTGAATACCAGAAGGATGAAGATAAAAAATCGGAAGAGGCGCTGAAAATTTCCTACAAACTTTCCGCTTATGACCAGAGGCCTTCCGACGGGCAGCCGATTTATTACACCACAAAATTTTTAAGCGAGTCCACGGGGTATGATTACCAGCAGTATAAAAAAATTAAGATGGACCTTTTATTTTCCAGAAAAAGCGGGGATGCGGGCGCGGGAAGGGTTATGTTTGTGCGCCTTGGTACCGCTGCGCCGCCGCCGGGCGTGGATGAAACAAATTATTACCAGTACAACCTTCAGCTGGATTCTGTGCCGGCTGACGGGGGCTGGCATACCGCGGAAATTGAACTGGACGGTTCCGACAAAAAACGCAGCGGCGCCGTGGGTTCTCCGAATTTAAGAAAAGTGCAGTACATTACTTTGGGTTTCATAAATCCGAATAACACCGTAACGGATGATGTCATATACGTTAATAATATAAGGCTTATAGACCCGATATCAAAAGTGGGTATGGCAAGGTATACCAATTCAGCGCTTAATATGGCGGGTTTTGGAAACCTGACGCACACATACGAGGAACTTGATTCCGGATTCAACACAATCCTTGATATGGACAGGGCAAAATATCTTCAGCATTCAAGGGACAACAGGGTAAGGTTTGACTACACACAGATAAAAGAGGTGCCGGTATCGGCGGAAATCGCGAAGACTGAAAGATACACCGAAGACCGGTACAGGAATGACCCCACGTACACCAACAGTTTTTCAACGCCTGACACCGTGGTGGACAGTTTCAGGAATGATATATCGCTGATGTCGGTGCCCGGACTTACGCTTTCAAGCGCTGTTACTTTAAGGAATATGAAGTTTAATTATTTCCAGCTGTATGAATACCAGAATAATTTAAGTGAAGTGTTCACGGTAAGGCCTTACGCGCGCTATATGATTCCCACAGAGATTAAAGTGGGAGACCTGTTTACCATACCGCTTGGCACTAATACTCTGGAAAGCAGCATGCTTGTTACAAACACAAAGACCGACTACGCGGATTATTTTGGCGTGACGCTTAACACCCAGGCCACTTATTATGACCAGTGGAATTTAAAAAGGGAACAGGACCATGACTACAAAGGCAGTTTTACGGCGGATAAAATTTCCATTAACCCGTCATATAATTATAAACTCAGCGAAGAAAAAGGAAACCTGTTAAGCCGGTTCAATTATTACTATGATTCAATAGGCGATAAGAATTATACCGATAAATACCTTGTTACAAAGCGGGAAATAACGCCGAAGATAAATATAAGCGCGCAGGAAATAGGGATAGTGTCCCCGTCGGTTGATTATTCTTCCGGATACCGGTATGAATACACGTCTAACCTGCTTTATACAAACGCTTCGCTTGCGGCGCGCGCGCGCGTGGCTTTAAGCAGAATAATACCGGTGCTTCCGGATATCACAAACATTTCCGCGTCAGTATCTGATACTAACAGGCGGTATGACAATAATTATTACCCCGGTTCATTTAAGGCGTTTGACGAGCTTCCGTTTGAGAAGAAATGGTACGTTTTTATATGGGAATATTTTTATGATGAAAAATCCGTGGAAAGGCTTGAAGCGCTGTCTTATGGCGGCGCCATGTCGCGGGATTACACCCTTGACCTGGCGGAAATAAAATTCTTTGAAAGGCTAAGGATAGCCGCAGGCGCAAATTACAGCATAAGGCGCGATTCACAGACCAGGACTTTAACGGGGATAAACGATTCTTTAAGGCTGTCGGCGCGTGAAATTTACTTTGACAAAGTGACGCTGCCGGGGCTGGAATTTTTAGTAAAGGACCAGACTGTATCCGGGTCTTATAATTACACCGTAACAAATACGTATAACCCGCTTGACAGAAAAGAACTTATAAGGGGCACCATAGCCCACGATGCCAGTTTCAACCTGCCGTATAAAACAGAAGGCAGTAACCCGATAAATGGTTCTTTAAGGCTGACTTACAGCAGGTCTGATTCAAGGGAAAAGTATATTGATAATTATCTGTGGACGCTCAGGCCGGAATTAAGCCTTAATTACGCGCTTAATATAACACAGCCGTTCACAATACCGGGCTGGATACCTCTTCTGGGCAATAAAATAATAAAACTTGATAACAGTATAAATTTAAGGAGCGTGCTGGCGTATTCGGTTATGCAGGGAGACGGCAGGGGCGATAATAATTTAAGCAAGAAAGACATAAAGGAACTGACGGCAGATCTGGGTTTTTCTTACAACATCTTCAGCAATATACGCACCAATGTAAACCTGCGCTACAGGCAGAAAGATGATTCGCAGGGGCAGGCAAGGGACAGTTTTAAATCTTTCGGCGGCACGCTTGAATTTATAGCGGAGTTCTAGCAAATATCTTAAAAGGGATGGAAAATATTATATGAGAAAAATATTATTAACAGCGCTGTTAGTTTTTGCGGCCGTTTATGCCGTGGCCGCGCCTTACGCGGTAACCGGGCTGTCAGTGTATAATTGCGGCGGCATAAAACTTGTCTGGGACGCTCCGTCTGACACGTCAACGGCGGTTTCGTACGTGGTTAACAGGTCTGTTGTCAGTGCCGGACCGTATGACCTTACCGCAACGGCTTCTGCCAATAATTATTACGACGCGTCTGCTGATACCACCCTTGCTTATTATTACACTGTTAAGTCTGTGGATTTTACGGGCGTGACAGGCTCTGCTTCAGCGGCCAAAAGCACATTGCCGGCTTCGCCTGAAAACCTGCAGGCAGTGCCTTATAACTCTAAAAATATGATTTCATGGCAGCCGTCTTCTGACAGCGCCGTTGAAGAATATAATATTTACAGAAGCACGGGATTCGGTTTTAAGCTGATTAATACCACAGGTGAAACTCAATATACCGACGAAAACCTTGCTAACGGCGCCCTTTACTGGTACACGGCTGCATCCGTAAAAAATTCCGTGGAAGGCGCCTTCGCGTGTTCTGTCTCTGCAAAACCTTTTATTCCGCCTTTTCCTGTAAGCGGCGCGGATGTTTCGGTGTCGGCGGGGGAACTTAACGCTGAATGGTCATCATCAGGGCTGCAGGGCACGTATGAAACAGGCAGTTATAAAATATTCAGGTCAACTTCTTACGGGGATGAAAGCTTTTCTCCGGCGTCTGTTACGTACACTTCTTACAGCGAAACACTGCCTGTTGCGGGGCAGTTATATTATTACGCAATACGGACCATTGACACGCAGGGAAATTCTTCTCCTGCATACTGGTTTTCCGCCTATAATCCGGGAGTGCCGGCGGCGCCTGCCGGGCTTACAGTCACGGCGGCAAATGCGGCGCGGATAAATATTTCCTGGCAGGCAAATCCGGCGGATGAAGATATAACGGCATATCAGGTAATAAGAAATTCAGTAATTGTTGCCGTAAAAGCCACACCCACAGCCGCTTCATACGAAGATACGGATGTGATTTTAGGAAATACATATTCATATTATATTCAGGCAATAAATTCTTTTGGTACAGGGGAAGGCTCATCCGCGGTGACGCAGACGGTTATGCCCGCGTCACCGGCAGGTGTTACCGCGATGGCAGGCTCGTTGCCCGGAGAAGTATTCTTGAATTGGACCGAAAATAACGCGGAAGAAAATATTCAGGCGTATAATATTTACAGGGCCACTTCGGCGGATACGTTTAATTATACTTCGCCATATATAAGCACGGGGACTGCCGGCGCTATAGACGCGGCCGCAGTGACAGGTACGCCTTATTTTTACAGGGTGTCCGCTTTAACACAGACCGCGTTTGAATCATTCTCTGATATTGTTTCGGCGATGGCGGTGACTTACGCGCCGCAGCCGGAAAATCTTACGGCAACAGCTTACAGTAATTTTGTAAAACTTTCGTGGGATGACCCCGGCGCTTCATACGGCATAACTTCGTTTAAGATTTATAAAAGTACTGACAGCGCTGTTTTTAATTACCTGACTTCCGTTACCGGCGCGCAGTTTGATGACGCAGGCCTTGTAAACGGCAGTACATATTATTACCGTGTTTCATCAGAAAATATATACGGGGAAAGCGCTTATTCCGCGCATGTTACCGTTACTCCGCAGCCGGGTTATTTTACCGCCCCTGAAAATCTTACCGCTTCGGCAGAAGCGGGAGACGGCAGAATAATTCTTTCATGGTCAGCCGTACAGTCACAGGAAATAACGGCGTATAAAATTTACAGAAGCACTGTGCAGGGATATTATGATACCGCGCCTTATGCGTCATCTGTCACAATAACCGCGTATACCGACAGCGCCGCCGCCACGCTTACTGTTTACTATTATAAAGTCAGCGGTTACGGTGTTTCTGAAACGGCAAAATCCTCTGAAGTTTCAGCCGCGCCGTTTATCAGGCCGGGGCCGGCTTTAAACCTTACCCTTACAAGCCTGTATGACAGGGTATACCTTAAATGGGATCCGCCGGTAAATGATTACACGTATAAAACAACCGTGAAATACAACATATACAGAAGCACTTCATCGCTTTCTTACAGCCAAAGCGCGTTTAACGCTCTTGCGTCGGAATATACGGGGACAAGTTACATTGACGCGCAGATAAATACCGCCGGAACTTATTACTATAAGATAAAGGTTACGGATGACATGGGGAATGAAGATACATCCACCACCGGCGTGCAGATAGTGTTAGACGGAGTCATGGCGCCGCCCGCGGTTTTAAAAGGGGTGGCTTCCAACAGGCAGGTAAGGCTTGTCTGGTCAGCGGTAAATCCGGATTCTTACAGCGTGTACAGAAAAACAACTGTGACAGCTGCGGAATTTGGGCCGCCTATTGCGTACAACCTTGGTTTTGACGTGAAAGAGTATGTGGACAGTAATGTGGAGAATAATATCACTTATATTTATGCTGTGGCCGCGGTAAATGATTCCGGTGAAGGGCCAAAGTCCAATCCGGTTTATGTCACGCCGTACCTTGCGGCAGGGCTTCCCGCGGACGCTTCGGTAAAATTTGAAATTGAAAATAAAAAAGACGTAAGTTTATGGTGGAATCCGGCGTCTGACGGCACTTATCAGGTTGCGGGATACAGTGTTTTCAGAAGTAAAGACAACGGTTATACTTACGTTCATTTAAGCGTAACTTCCGCTTCTGTTTTGGAATATACTGATGCGGCAACCGAATGGGATAATAATTATCTGTATATGATACGCGTGGTGGATTCAGGCGGGAATACAGACGCCACTTATACACCGGTTAAAGTGGAACTGCCGCTTCCGAAAAATAAAATAAGGGTTTTTTCCAACCTTGTGGATTTAAGCAAAGGGGAAAAACTAAGATTAAAATACCTGCTTGTAAAGAGCGGCAAACTTAAATTTTATATCACAACATTAAGCGGGGTGCACGTGCGCACGCTTGTTGAAAGCGAATCAGAGCAGGGCATAACTAATAATCTGCCTTTTGAAAGCGGAGATATTTTCTGGGACGGCACAAATCAGTCCGGGAAAAAAGTATCATCAGGGGCTTATCTTATTGTGCTTGAAATGGAAGGCGTAAGGGTTATAGAAAAGGCGGCTGTTGTAAAGTAAGACAATAAAAACGCAGGGGTTTACTTAATGGGAAGAATACAGGTGCTGCCCGCCAATGTGGCAAACCAGATAGCGGCAGGCGAAGTGGTTGTAAGGCCCGCGTCGTGCGTGAAGGAACTTCTTGAAAATGCAATTGACGCGGGAGCAAAAAATATTACAATAAATATTGAAGACGCCGGTAAAAAACTGATAGAGATAAAAGATGACGGCTGCGGAATGGATGAAACAGACGCCGTTAATTCTTTTTTACGGCACGCCACTTCAAAGATAACGGCAATAAAAGACCTGGATTCAATTCAGACTCTGGGGTTTAGGGGCGAAGCGCTGGCTTCAATTGCCTCTGTTTCGCGTATGGAAATGATAACCAGAACGCCGAAAGATGAAGCTGCCACAAGGATACTTTTTGAAAACGGAAAAATTCAGAAAAATGAAAAGGCAGCGGCAAACCCCGGCACTATAATAAGGGTCAGGGACCTTTTTTATAATACGCCGGCGCGCCTTAAATTCCTGAAATCCAAATATACGGAAGAAGCGCAGATAATTGATACGGTTATGTCTCAGGGGCTATCAAAAGAAGGCGTTTCCATAAAACTTTATATTGACGGCAGGGAAACGGTTGTTTTTCCGCCCGCGGCCGGGTTTATGGAAAAAGTGCGCGCGGTTTTTGGAAATGAAACGCACGGAGCCTTAATGGAAATCGGCGAGTACACGGATAATATAAAAATTACTGGTTTTATATGCGCGCCGTCTGTCACAAAAAATAACCGGTCCGGCCAGTTTATGTTTGTTAATGGCCGCGTTATTTCCAGCAGGGCGCTGTCATACGCCGTTTACGAAGGTTACGGCACCCTTCTTATGAAAGGCAATTATCCGGTGACTTTCATATTCATAGACATAAACCCGTCTTTTGTGGATGTTAACGTGCATCCGACAAAAGCGGAAGTGAAATTCAGAAACGAACATGATATTTACGTACTTATAAAAAAAGCCGTGGAAAACACTCTGGCTGCCGCGAATTTAACAAGAAGCGCTTATGCGGATGTTTTTGATTCAAATCCCCAGACGGACGGGTATAAAGCCGCGGTGGGTGAAGCGGTAAACAGTTTTTTTTCAAATGAACCTCAACAGCTGTTTTCGTCACCGCTTGTTTCGGGGCCAAGGGAAGATATATCTTTTCAGTCGCAGCCGCAGCGCAGGCAGTATTTTAATTTCAGGTTTTTAGGGCAGGTCAATCTGACTTATATAGTGGGTGAAGAACAGGGAAACCTTGTGATAATTGACCAGCACGCGGCGCATGAAAAAGTGCTTTTTGAGGAAATAATGAAAGAGATAAATTCAGGGAAAGTCAGAATCCAGGAAATGCTGATACCGGAAGTGGTGGAAATGACCCCGGCGGAAAAAATTACCGTGGAAAATAATATGGAAGTTTTTACAAAAATGGGAATAGAATTGGAGCCGTTTGGCGGCAACGCTTTTGGCATAAGGGCTCACCCGGTAATCATTAAGAATAAAGCCATAGGCAATATCGTAAAGGCGGTTGTTGACGCTTTAAAAGAAAAGGGGACGGCAAGCGCGGATGAGGCCATGAAAGACGCGGCCGCAACTATGGCGTGCAGGGCGGCGTATAAAGCAGGCGACGCGCTTAATCAGAATGAAATAGAAGCGCTGTTAAGCCGGTATTTTGAAATAGACGCGCCGTTTTCATGCCCTCACGGAAGGCCGCCTATTGTTAAAATAGGTTTTGAAGAGATTGAAAAAATGTTCAAGAGAAAACTGTAAGTATAACATCAAGTAAAATCTGATAAAATTGTCCCTGTCTGAATAATAAGGAGAAAGCAAAATGTTTATGGTAATCTGCGGGCCTACGGCGTCAGGTAAGTCCGCCATTGCGGTGGAAACAGCCGCGTCTTTAAACGGTGAAATAATATCTTCCGATTCCATGCAGGTATACAGGGGCATGGATATAGGCACAAATAAAATTCCAATTGAAGCTCAGAAAGGCATTCCTCACCATCTTATCGGTATTGTCAGCCCAAACAAAGCATATTCCGCGGCTATGTTTAAAAAAGACGGTGAAGCGCTGCTGGAAGAAATAAAAAAAAGAAACCGCCTTCCTATTATATGCGGCGGTACGGGTTTATATATAGACAGCATAATTAAGGGACTTGCTGTGTCAGGGGAAGTTGATATCAATATAAAAGAAAGCATACGGTGCCTTGAAAAAGAAAAGGGAGCGGAGTATCTTTATGAAATGCTGAAAGCAAAAGATCCGCAGGAAGCATCTGTGATTGACAGAAAAAATCCCCGAAGGCTGATAAGGGCGCTTGAAATAATTGAAGCAACAGGCCAAAAAGTCTCAGAGATAAAAAAAGAAACCGCGCAGACGGCATACAAAGATGAATATATGATATTTGTAATCAGCGCGCAAAAAGATGTGCTTTACAGCCGTATTGATAAGCGTGTGGACGATATGATAAAAGCAGGTTTGTTTGAAGAGGTGGAAGGCCTGTTAAAAAAAGGAATAGCACCGGATTCCGTGCCTATGCAGGCGATAGGTTATAAGGAAGCTGCTATGTATATTTTGGGGGCAAGAAAAAAAGAGGATGTAATTATGATGATAAAACAGGCCACGCGTAATTATGCCAAAAGGCAGCTTACATGGTTTAAGCGTTATGCGGGTGCGTATCGTATAGACGCAACGGACGGGGACGCAAAGAAAGCTTCGCAAGAGGTAATTAAAGCGTGGAAAAGCCAAAGCTGATGTGTTAATATTTTTCTTAAATGCAGTCAGGCATCTTATTGAAACCGGAAGGAAAAAATGAAAAAAATATTTTCAAATTTAAATTTTATGCTGCTGATGGCCGTGCAGACGGTGGAGCAGATAGGAGACAGCCTTACGCTTATGGCGCTTATAGCATGGGCCATGCAGTCATCCGGCTCGGCGCACGCGTCCACGGCAAACATGACTATTATTCTTTTCTGGATCGGCGTCCCAATACTGCTGGTTGGGCCTTTCAGCGGCGTGCTGATTGACCGGTTTAAAAGAAAAAACCTTCTTGCGTCTGCAACCGCTTCAAAAGGAATTTTCATATTTTTTATTTATATGTATATGGCCGGTTATTCGCAAAACGCATGGCCTGCGGCGTTTCTGTATTTCTTTGTGTTCATGAAATCTTTTTCAACTCAGTTTTTTGTGCCGGCAAAATCCGCTTTTATTCCGGATGTGGTGGGGGATGAAAATGCCCTTGTAAAAGCCAATTCGCTTTCTGCCACGCTGATGGTAATCACGCAGATTTTTACCTACGCGGCAGCGGGAATACTTATAGCGCAGTTCGGCTATAAGGTGATACTTCTGGCAAGCGCCGCGTTATATATTCCGGCGCTTCTGCTTATACTTCTTATTAATTCCGCGGAGAAACATGAAGAAAAGGGGCATTTTGAATCCTGGGGGCATGCCATCGCGGATTTAAAGGAAGGTTTTGTTTTTATGTTTTCAGGAGAACGTATAAAATTTGTTACCAGAAGGGTATTTGTACTTATGATTTGCGCCATTGTATTCTACATCTCGCTTACCGGCGGTTTTTTAAAGGAAATAATGGCATCCACGGGTTTAAAGATGGAAGATATAAAAGCCCTTGGTTTTATTCAGGCCGCGCTTGGGCTGGGGCTTGTGGCAGGGGTGGTGTTCCTTGAAAAACTTATAAAAAGATTTGGTGAAATTAATCTGATAAGGATTGTATTTCCGGCTGTGGGGCTTGTTTTATCCGGTGTATATTTTTTTAGAAATTTTTATTTTCTGCTTGTCTGCGCTCTTTTTGCGGGGATGGCGGGTGTTATTCTGCTTTCTATCGCGGAAACCGTGGTGCAGAAAGATTCCCCTGCGGATATGCGCGGCAGGGTATTTTCGGCGTATTATCTGTTCCGTAATACCGGCCCTTTAATAGCTTCCGCTCTGGCAGGGCTTCTTGTAAGGTTCATGGAAGAAAGCGCGATAGCACTGGCGGCGGTATTATGCCTTGTGATATACGGAATGGTTAATTTGTTATTTAATAAAAGCCGGAAGAGTTAGTTTATGGCAGGTATAAGGCAGCCGCGTCCGGGAAAACTTATCTGTTCGTTAATTTACCTGAATGATGAAGCCTATACAGGCGCGCTGACTGAACTGAAAAACACATACGGGCAGATTGATTTTGAAACGCCGGAAGCGCCGTTTACAAATACGTCATATTATGGCGATGAAATGGGAAGCGGATTAAAACGCAGATTTGTATCATTTGAAAATCCGGTTATGCCGGATGCGCTTGCGCCGGCAAAAGTACTTACAATTGAAATAGAAAAAAAATATCTTAATGAAAAGGGCGGAAGAATCATAAATATTGATCCCGGCTTTTTGTGCCAGGCAAAACTTGTTCTGGCATCGGCAAAAAACTTCAGCCATAGGGTTTATATGTCGCAGGGAATATATGGAGAATCCACGCTTAGATTTAACACCAATATAAAGTCTTACGAGCCCTGGCCATGGACGTATCCTGACTATACACAGGCGGAAATTATAGCAGTGTTTAATAAAATAAGGGGTATTTTAACTGAACAGGCATATAAAAGCGGAGAAAAGAAGTGTTAAAAACGCACCGAAAACAGCCGAAAATCCATTGTTTTAAGGTGATTTTAAGCAAAGGTGTTTTTTTTGTTTGACAGTCAAAGGGCTATTATGTTAAATTGTTTTATCAGACACTGTATTTTTTGTATTGCGGAAAGTGATTTTAGAATGGCGCGCATGTGCGCGTCAATTTAAATATTTATGCTGTTTTTTTGCCCGTATATTTATTTTCGGGATACATATTTGGAATAGCGGAGGACAATTGTGCGCATAAAAAGTGTAATTCTGTCCATTTTTGCGGTTATTATTTTATTTGCGGTGGTTCCGTTTGTGTCAGCGGACGATTTTACCGACACACTGCAGATTACATGGGAAAAAGTTAAAGAACCATTTTTTGATAAATATAACCCATTTGGTACGGGTGCAAGGGCAATAGGTATGGGAGAAGCTTTTTCGGCAATTGCTGATGACGCGTCCACCATCTATTACAATCCGGCAGGCCTTGCGCAGATGGACCATAATGAAATTTTCTGGACAGGCGGAAGTTATTACGGCGGCGTTCCTTATACAGGATTTGCGTCTTTCACAATGGCGCTTGGCGGTCAGTATTTCGGGCTTTCATATGAAAAACTGTACCATCCAATCGGAAGGTATCCCGAAAAGGTAAGCATACCAAAACCTATAGGTAATGCGGGTGCTCCTCCTCCTGCTTCGCTTTTCTTTACTGAAAATCTTATTATCCCTTCGGGTATTTATAACTGGTTTGGCGGCGCGGGAATGGGCGGCTTGGACCCTTCGTGGCAGGAATTTTTAGGGGATAAATACAGGCAGTACATTAACCTTCCTTTTCAGACAAACAGCGTGCTTTTAACTTATGCCACGCCTTTAACTTCTGATAAAAGTTTTAACTTTGGCGTTAATGTTAAATATATGTTTACTGATGCCGATGCCAAGAAAGTTCTTACGGA
The DNA here is from genome assembly GCA_016937715.1 of Candidatus Goldiibacteriota bacterium. Lineage (NCBI taxonomy): Bacteria > Candidatus Goldiibacteriota > Candidatus Goldiibacteriota bacterium. Next base: position 20,107 of record JAFGWA010000023.1, on the reverse strand, counting down.
TGAATTTGACGCGTGGGCATGGGGGCTGGATGTCGGTTTCCTTTATAAGCTGCGCCTTATTGAGTTCTTAAAAGACCTTAATATTTCAATAATGTTAAGGGATGTTTCGGGCCAGATGAAAAGATACAAGACCGGAATAGAAAAAAATCTGTTTTTTACTTCAACCATCGGGCTTTCAATGCGCACAACGCAGCTTATAGAAAAAGAGGTTACAAGTTTTTCCGTTGATTTTAATTCGGTTAATGACCCGGGTGTTTTAGAGCAGGAAAGATACAGGTTTAATTTCGGCGCGGAGCAGTGGTTCATAGACGGACATTTTGCGGTAAGGGGCGGGCTTGTGGATGTCATGTATCCCGGAACGTGGAGGGCGTCACTGGGCTTGTCGGCAAAGTATATTTTTGGAATTGATTATGCTTATGTATTCGGCGTACCGCTTGGACAGGACGCTGAAAATGAAGGCGATTCGCACTGGATTTCGCTGCATTGGGAATGGGGTAAAGTGGTAAGAAAACTTCCCACGCCGGATGTTTTTGCAGCGGTAGAACCTATTTCGTTCGCGCCAAAAAACGGCGAAACGGTAATATTTAAACTTAACGCAGATTCAAAAGCGGGAATAGACAGATGGGCTCTTAACATACTTGATAAAAACAATAACCTTGTTAAATCGTATGTTGATATAGGAGCTCCGCCTTCGCAGATTATATGGAATGGAACAGATAACAAATATCAGCCCCTGTCTGACGGGGAATACACTTTTATATTTGAAGCTACAGACAAACTTGGAAGCACGGCTTCCACTCCGGTGCAGACTGTAAAACTGTTCACTCCGGTGCTTGAAGCTGTAAATAAAGAAGCCCTTAATAAATTAAAAGCGCTGTTAAAGCAGATAGGCGACAGGGACCTTGCTGAAGACAACGCGCAGATGGCAAACGCGAAAGCGGGCGTGGAAGAGTGGAAGGCAATAAAAGGAAAACCGACACCGGTTCCTCCTCCTCCCGCGGGCACAATACCGGAACCGTTGCCTTTAACGGCGTTCCCGGGTTTTGAAAATTATCAGGGCGCAACGCCAAGCGCGGCGGCAGGCAATGTTAATGTGGCGGGTTTCCCGAATGTGGATTCATCCGCAATCAGGTCAGCTTACATAGCAACCGATGCTGACGGCAACAAACAGTTTATGATGGAATACGCGACAGCCAACACAATACCGCAGTACGTCATGAAAGAAGTGGCGATGATGGCAAGAAGCATTGCTGAAAGCATGGGCGGGTCCATCAGCAATATAGGTATTAATGCCTTGTATGGCGGCAATAATACAATGGCTGTTAATGTGCCTATTGCACAGGCGCAGAACTATTCAAGAGGATATATTTCCGCGGAACAGATGCTTCGCGGCGCGAATATTACGCTGAACGGCGAAATAATAAATCCTAATTATTAAAAGAGAGGGGAACATGAAAAAAATAATAACAGCGGTTATACTTTTACTGGCACTGGCGCAGTTTGCGTTTGCCGGAGCTTTTGATAAAGGCGGTGTGCTTGGTGTTGGCGGCAGGGCGCTTGGAATGGGCCATGCTTTCGGCGCGGTTGCCGATGACGGAAGCGCCGTATACTGGAACACGGCGGGTTTGACGCAGCTTGAAAGGGCGGAAGTTAACCTTTTTCTTGGGCCGCTGTTAAACGGAAAAGAATATTACACTTTTCTTTCGTTTGGTTCGCCTTTCTTTCAGGACACTGCCTGGCAGCTGTCCGTGCTTTCCCTTATACATAACGATAAAAACAATACAAAAGAATTTACTGTAATAGGCAGTTTTGCGTCCGCGCTTAACCTTGAAAGGACTTTTTCGGTGGGCGTAAACGTAAAGTATTTAAATTACAATTCCACAGCATCATACACAACATCATCAGGCACCACGCTTCAGGGAATAGCCAACGGGCTTGGGCTTGATCTTGGCGTTCTGTATCAATTACCTCTTCCTCAGTTTGGCAAAAAAATCAACCTTGGCCTTTTTATACAGGACATAGAGACCACATTGCATTGGCAGGGCGGGACCACAGAAGAGAAAATACCCACTATTTTTAAACTTGCCAGCGCTTATTACATAGACGACAACCTTTTAATGACAGCTGATCTTGATTTCTTTAATGACCTTAACATAAGCGGAATACCGCTTCAGGAACCAATTTATGATATCAGTGGAAATACTATTACAGCGCTTAAACCGGATCCGTACAGGTTACATGTGGGTGTTGAAGGCTGGTTCTTTAAAAGGCACCTTGGACTGCGCGGCGGATACACGGGTTTTGCCACAATGCAGGGCAGGCTTACCGGCGGCGTAACTTACAGGGAAGATATTTGGGAAGTTGACTATGCGTATATAGGACACGCGGAACATCTTGGAGATTCTCACAGATTTTCTGTTATTTTAAGGTTCGGCGCGGAAAGGGAAAAACTTACCGCTGTAAGCGTGGTAAGGCCTCCTAAAAATCTTAATTCATATCCGGCAAACGGCGCCATAAATCTGACATGGGAGCCAAATGAAGAACCCAATGTTACGGGCTACGCCATTTATATGAGCAAATCACCGGGTGCAAGGTATATACCTGTGGCGAAAAGAATAAAAGAAAATTACGTGACAATTGACGGCTTAAAGAACGGCACAAGGTACTACTTTGTAGTGGCATCAATTAATAACACATATCCGTCGGTTGAAAGCGCTTATAGTAATGAAGCTTCAGCAGTACCGGCGCCTGTGGTTCCGGGAACGCCGGAAATGTTCCCTGTAGCACAGACCAGAGAAGTAAGAAAGAACGGCGCTGTTGATGTTAAATGGGGAAGAAAGCCGCCTGCGAATATGGCAGGTTACAATATTTATATTACAGAAACGTCAGGTAAGGGTTATGTAAAGGTTAACCCGTCTCCTGTAAATGACACTCACTTTGTCGTAAAAGGGCTTGAAGTGGGCAAAAAATACTTCTTTGTAATAACATCGGTCACAAATGATGTTCCGCCGATAGAATCCAAGTTCAGCAAGGAATGGGCGGACGTGGCAAAACCTGAAGGAAGCATGTCAGAGAACGCGGCCGCAGGCCAGAGGTAACGGAGGTAATATAATGATAAGCGGATTATACACGGCAGCATCGGGGCTTATTGCCCAGACAGAACAGCAGGATGTAATCTCTAACAATCTTGCAAACGTCAATACTAACGGATATAAAAAAGACAGGGCGCTTTATATTACTTTTCCTGAAGTTTTTCTGCACAGGGTTCAGGATGAAAAAGCCGTTATACCGGGTGCCGGTTTAAGGGATTTAATGGTTCCCATAGGGACGGTAGGAAAAGGCGTTCAGCTTCGCGTGGACGGAATTAAGCCGTCCATAACCGAAGAAGGATCTTTTAATAATACGGATAATAAACTTGATTTTGCGATTAAGGGTGAAGGTATGTTTGTGGTAAATACCCCCAACGGCATCAGGTACACAAGGGACGGAAGTTTTTCTCTTGATTCAGAAGGCAGGCTTGTCACAAAGAACGGGCATGCGGTGCTTGGACAGTCAGGCGAGATTATAATAAACGGATCTGAAGTGCACGTGGATGAAGGCGGCAGGATATTTGTGGATAACGCGGAAATGGATACTTTCAGGGTGGCGCTTTTTGATAATACCACTCCGCTTAGAAAAGAAGGCGATAATCTTTTTTATATCCTTGACGGGCAGCTGCTTGCGGAAGATATTGATGTGGAAGAAACAACAGTGCTGCAGGGTTTTGTGGAATCAAGCAACGTGAATCCCGTGCGCGAAATGGTTGAAATGATTACAGCGTTCAGGGCTTACGAAGCTTCGCAGAAAGCAATAACAGCGCAGGATCAGACGCTGGATAAAGCGGTAAATGAAGTTGGAAGGACATCAATTTAATTAAAAGCCCTACAGGGCTAAACTGCAGGAGGTTTTAATATGTTAAGATCACTTTGGACGGCGGCAACAGGAATGGCTGCACAGCAGACAAACATAGATGTAATTTCAAACAACCTTTCAAACGTCAATACCACGGCGTTTAAGAAATCAAGGGCTGAATTTCAGGACCTTTTATATCAGACGATAAGGCCTGCCGGAGTAACTAATAATATGGGCGCACAGTATCCTACCCCGATAGAAATAGGGCACGGAACAAGGCTTGCGGCAACAACCAAGTCTTTTGCGCAGGGTGAAATTGTTCAGACCAATAATACATTTGATGTTGTGATTCAGGGAGATGGATTTTTTCAGGTACAGCTTCCCAACGGTGAAATGGCATATACCAGGGACGGTTCTTTAAAGATGGACGGTTCCGGAAACCTTGTAACTTCTGACGGTTATTTCATTGAACCGCAGGTGACTATTCCTTCGGAAGCCACACAGATTGTAATCAGGGAAAACGGTGAAATAATGGTGGGCGTTTCCGGCAATAACGAGCTTGAAATGGTGGGTACTTTAAGGCTTACAAGGTTTGCCAATCCGGCCGGCCTTGAAAGCATAGGTAAAAACCTTTACCGCGAAACCGAAGCGACAGGCGAACCGGTGGAAGGCACAGCCGGTTTTGACGGTTACGGAACAATAGGACAGGGAATGCTTGAATCTTCCAATGTAAAAGTGGTGGAAGAAATGATAAATCTTATTGCGTCACAGAGGGCTTATGAAATAAATGCCAAGGCAATAACGTCTTCGGATGAAATGCTTAAACTTGCAAATGACCTTAAGAGGTAATAAGCCGGGGCTGTTGATATGAAAAGGTTTATTTTTGTCTTTTTGACGGCGGTTTTTCTAATCCCGAACCTTCTTATCGGCGCGGTATCGGTAAACTTAAAGAGCGGTTCGGTGGAAATATCAGCCGAAAAGATATATGTAAAAGATGTGGCAGTGGTAATGTCGGATGATGGTGCGGCAAAGCAGAAAATAGAAGGTCTTTACGTTAAGATGTCGGCAATTCCGGGACACCGGGTAAGCGTTACCAGAGAAAGGCTTGAAAATATTATAAAAAAATATTACCCTGACGCGGATTTTTTCGGGGCGGAAAAAGTATATGTTGTAACCAGAAGCGCGAAGATAGATTACGACAAAATAACGGAAGCCGCCGTTAAGTATGTAACGGAAAATATGCCGTGGAAAAAAGAAGACGCTGAAATTATAACGAAAAACGCAAGGCGTGATATAAACCTTATTAAAGGCGAAGTTCTTTTAAAGGTAAAAGAGGGTAATTCAGTAAGTTTTAAGGGGAACGTGATAGTTCCCGTGGAAGTGTATGTAAACGGCAGGTTTGAAAAGATAGAACCGGTATCGCTTATAGTAAAGGTGACAACCGGCTGCCTTATGGCGGCAACTGATATGCCGCGGGGTTCTATACTGTCAGAGGACATGGTAAAAGAAATAAAAAAAGATATTACGGATATTTCCGGAGAGGTTTTAACAGACCTTTCGCAGGCAGAAGGGCTTTATACAAAACGCGGAATTCCCGCTGGCACTATTCTGCTGCAAAATATGTTTGACCGGCTTCCGCTTTTTAAAAGGGGGGAACCGGTAAGCGTTATAGTTAAGATAGGTTCATTATCAGTTGAAACAACAGGTATTCCCAATAAAGACGGCAAAGAGGGCGAACTGGTAAAGGTTAAGCTTCAGACCGGAAAGACCTTAGACGGAAAAGTAAGTCCTGACGGAAGGGTAATAATAGAAAAATAAAATGAAAAATTACATAAGGAGAAACGGCATGGCAAAAAAGTTTTTAATTTTCTTAATAACAGCCGCTTTTGTTATTATTTCCGCGGGTATAATATCCGCGGATGAAATTGCTGCAAATACAGATGATCTGGGCTCGATGTACACGGACCATAAAGCGTACAGGGTGGGCGATATTGTCACTGTGCTTGTGGTTGAAAGCACCCAGGCTGTGCAGTCAGCCTCTCTTAAAACAAATAAAAAAGCCGGGCTTGAAGCGGGAATGGGAATGAGCAACTGGGCAAACGGCGTATCCACTTCTTTCCCCAATGTGCCTTCGTGGGGCATGGGTGCTGAAGAGTATCAGGATGGCGGCGGTAAGACACAGCGCAGCGGTTCGCTGCTTGCAAGTATTTCCGCAAGGGTGGAAAAAGTGCTTTCAAACGGAAACCTTTACATAAAAGGCACAAAAGTGATTCAGATAAACGACGATAAGCAGAACCTTATAATAAAAGGCGTAATAAGGCCCGAAGACATAGCTTCAAACAATACCATATACTCAACAAATGTGGCTGATGCCATGATAGAGTATGAAGGCAACGGCCCAATAGGCGAAAAGACATCGCCCGGAATACTTACCAGATTTTTTGACTGGATAGGGCTGTTTTAACCGGAATTTACAACCCGTATTAAAGCGCGGGTAATTATAACGAGGTGATAAACGGATGAAGAAACTTTTAAAACCGGTATTAATGATATTACTTTTTGCCCTGATTGCAACTTCGCTTCTGGCTGTTGAATTAAGGGTAAGAAACATAGCAAGGTTTAAAGGCGTGCGCGACAACCAGCTTACAGGTTTCGGCCTTGTAGTCGGCCTTAAAGGCACAGGCGACAGGCAGACTACCGTGTTTACAAATCAGGCTGTGACAAATATGTTAAAACGCTTCGGCATAAATGATCCGTCTGAACAGATAAAAATAAGAAACGTGGCCGCGGTTATGGTTACCGCGCAGCTTCCTCCATTTGCAAAAAAAGGGGATAAGATTGACGTTGTAGTATCGTCAATGGGAGACGCCAAAAGCCTTGAAGGCGGAGTTCTTTTACAGACAGTCATGAAAGGCGCGGATGAAAAAATTTATGTTACAGGACAGGGCCCGGTTTCAACCGGTATCGGCGGAATGAACGTAAATCCGGGAATACATGCAAGCAAGCAGACTGTGGGAAGGGTTCCAAACGGCGGTTCTGTAGAAAAGGAAGTTCCGGTTACTTTTATGGATGATAAAAATGATATGTATCTTCTGTTAACAATTCCGGATTTCACCACCGCTTCAAGGGTGACGGATATTCTTAATTCACAGTTCTGGGCGACAGAGACAGGCACAACCGTGGCAAACGCGGTGGATGCCGGTACGATAAAAGTCCATGTGCCTTTTGATTTTCAGAATAATCCCGTTGAATTTGCGGCCGCGGTTGAAGGCCTTTACGTGGAAATTGAAGAACGTTCTGATAAAGTTGTAATAAACGAAAGGACAGGAACCGTTGTAATGGGCGCGGATGTGGCTATTGATACATGCGCTGTTGCTCACGGCGTATTTAATGTAAATATTAATGTGGTTAAACAGATATCTCAGCCTGCGCAGTATCTGCCGGGTGCTTCTGCAATGGAATATGAAAATTCCAACATTAAGGTTGAAGGCGCGGGCAATCAGTTAATATCGCTTCCGCAGGGAGTGGATGTACTGGATTTGGTAAATGCTTTAAATACTCTTGGCGCTTCACCTAAAGATATTATAAGCATATTACAGGCGATAAAAGCTGCCAATGCGCTTCACGGCACGCTTGAAATCCTATAAGGAAGTGATTTAAGTGTCAAATTTTCTTGGCGGCGCGGAAATATCCGCGCGCACAGAGATGCTTGGGCTAACAAATCAGCTTAAGAATGCTGAAATGCAGGCGCAAAAAGCGGAAAACACAGGCGGGGCAAATTCTGCGGACAGAGTGAAGAAAACTGCTGTTGAATTTGAATCAATTTTTCTGGGTTATATGCTTAAACAGATGAGAAAAACCGTGCCTGATGACCCGCTTTTTGGTAACAGCACGGCTAAAGATATATTCTACGACATGCATTACGATAATATGGCAAAGGAAATGGCAAAAGCCGGCGGTATAGGCCTTGCGACAATATTGTATAACCAGCTGTCTAAAATGGACGGAAATACGCAGAAATAGCACGTTTTATCCATTTCTTTTCATTTCTCCCAAAAAAAACTAAAGTTTTTTTCTTTTTATCCGATATATTACTATAAGAAAGAATAATAAAGGAGGTAATTAAAATGGCAGACAACAACATTGGGAACATAAATCCGCTTATTTCGCAGGGCATTAAGGATATTTCCGGAAGAAACCAGCAGGTAATAAAGCAGGACGCCGCGGCTACCGGCGGTGTTTTGGATAAAGTTGAAATATCAAAGCAGGCAAAGTTAATAGGTAAAGCACTGATGGAAATCAATAAAATGGATGAAATAAGGGTTGATTTGGTTGAAAAAGCAATTGATAACAAAGTGGCTGAAACCGGAAAAGTACCGGCGCATGTCCTTGCGGCCAAACTTCTTATGGAAGATTAGGCGTATATTTTATGATAAATACGGAGACCGCGGGAAAGTTTATTAAATGCGTAGAGGCGCAAAAAGCACTTTATCTGAAATTAAAACCTGTTGTAGCGGAAGAAAATAAATTACTTTCTGAAAGAAAGGTTAAGAACCTTGAATCCCTTATAAAAAAACAGGAAGATATGATTATATCCATAAAAAATCTTGAAGAGGAAAAGATGGAGCTTTTTAAGGAACTGGCGCTGCAGGCGGGTTTTAAAAAAGAAGAACCTGTGAAGCTGCAGGATGTAATTGAAAAAGCCGGGGAAAGTTTAAAAAAAGCCGGCGAAGCGGTGGAAAACCTTATGGCTGTCGTGCGTGAAGTTGACGGTTTAAACGCAGGCAACGCGCACCTTATAAAAGAATACCTTGGCGTTATGGATTTCACGGCCAAACTTAAAGAAAAAATGAATAATAAAACAGCTACAACATATACGGACAGCGGAATAATTAACGAAAAAAAAGCAGAGCAGCAAAAATCAAAATTTGACACAAAAATATAGGAGGGTTTAAGATGAGCATATTAATAGGGCTGGAAGCTGCGTTAAAATCAATGAGGGCAAGTACAACCGCCATAAATACGGCATCGCACAATATTGCCAATATGAATACTGACGGTTATTCCAGGCAGGCGGCCAATATATCCGCGACACAGCCGCTTAATAATCCCAACGGCGCGGGGCAGCTGGGAACAGGTTCGGAAGTCTCTTATATTCAGAGAATAAGAAACCTTTATCTTGATACTCAGATAAGGACGGAACTTGGCAATCTTGGGGAAGCGGAAATTTTGTCAGATACATATCAGACACTTGCCGCAATGTTTCCGGAAGTAAGCGGTGTAACAACGTCAGGCATATCGGTTCAGCTTGAAGCTTTCTGGAAAGGCTGGGAAAATCTTGCTGTTGAATTTACCAAACCGGCTGCTGACAGGGATATTGAGAGCGCAAAAAATCAGATTTACTCGGCTGCCAAGGGGCTTGCAAGCCTGGTAAGGTCAAGGTCTTCTTCTTTAATGAGCCTTCAGATGGATTTAAATTCGGCATTAAGATTAAATGTTCAGGAAGCAAATGATTATATTAAACAGATTGCATCCTTTAATCAGTCAATCATTAAAGCGCAGTCAACAGGGCAGATACCCAATGATATCCTTGATAAAAGGGAACAGGCAATACAGAACCTTTCTAAAATCATGAATGTTTATGTGGCGCAGAGATCTGACGGAGCTTCTGTTATTACTATAGGCGGAAGGATACTGGTAAACGGAGCGGAATATAACAGGCTTGCCACGATGGCAGGTACTAAAGATCCAAAACTGGAAGATATAGGTATTATAGATTCCGGAGCGTCGCCGGTAAACATTACAAAAAATATAGACTCGGGCAAACTGGCCGGACTGATAGAGGCAAGGGACGTGGTTATTCAGGGTTATATTACCGATCTTGATATTCTTGCCAGCAGTATGATTACAGTGGTTAACAAGATTCACAGGACGGGTGTGACAGATGTGGCAGGCACCCTTACGCAGAACGACAGGGAATTTTTCACCGGCACAAGGGCAGCTGATTTTGGTGTAAGCGAAGAACTGCAGGGCGGAACCATGATTAACGATACAAAGTATCAGGAAGGGGATCTGGCACAAATAATCGCGAATCTGGATAATAAATTAATGAGTAACTGGGTGACTTCAAACATGCTTGCGGGAATCACATCGGATTCCACGCTTGGCAGCACGGGCAAACTGATAATAAACAGTATTGAAATTGATTTTGCGGCTACAGATACTGTGCGCGACCTTATACAGAAGATAAATATCAACGTGGAAGACTTTATGGCTGTTTTTGACGACACTAATAATTCCTTTTTTATGACAGGAAGCCAGTATTTTAATATAGAAGAGACAGATGCTTCGGGAAACCCTGTTGTTCCTCCGGTTTTACTTAACAAGATAAAGATGTTTCAGGAGCAGGTAAGCGCGGCACCGGTGAATTATTTTGCGTCAGCCACCGGGAACAAGGTGGTTGGAGCTTCTTCGTGGGCGCTTCAGCAGAGCAAGTTTTCAACGGAACCATCATCTTCAGGTACGGTAGTAGTTAATTTTGAAGGGCAAAACTATGAAATAGACTGGAATGAATCACAGATTATTAACCTTACAACTATGAATATTGGTTTTATTGATTCAAATGCCGCGAAACCGAATTTTGTACTTTCCACTTTCAGGGCAAATGAACAGAAAATATATTTCTCATCCGGTATAAACAGCGGCACTGATGCTAACAGGGTTCCTCCGTTTATGATTTATGACCAGGAAGGAAATTTCACAAAGACAATGAACCTTATAGGCGCGGTAAGGTTCCAGGATCATTTTGAATCCACCATGGGTAAATTAAAAGGAGCCCTTAACAGCGCGCTTAATGTAGAATCACAGTATGAAACTACAACCAATTCTCTTAAGGGCATGCAGTCTGAAGTTACCGCGGTGGATGAAAACGCGGAGATTGCGAAAGCCAAACTTTACCAGCGTTCTTATGACGCGTCGGTCAGGCTGATGGCGGTAATAGATCAGATGTTAAACATGCTGATAAACAGGATGGGTACTCCTTCCTCTGATATTCAGTAAATAAATAATTAACAAAAGCCCGGGCGTAAAGGCCCGGGCTTTTTTATTTGCCGCCGTTGACAAACGCAATGCGCTGGTATATCATTAAACGTTTTAAAATATAACCCGAAAGGTAATGTTATGAAAATACACTTTATTTTATTGGCCTTATTATCGTCTTTAATTCTTGCGTTTTCTTTCCCGAATATAATATATCAGGGCCTTTTTGTACCTTCGTTTTTTTTAATATGGTGCGCGTTTATTCCTGTTTTTTATGTAATATTTAAAGAAGATAATACAAAGCACGCTTTTTGGTTTTCTTATTTCTCGGGATTTGTGTTTTATGCGATAGGGTTATATTGGTTAAAAAATGTTTATCCTATGGGTGCTTTCGCTTATGTTTCGTGGTTTGCATTGTCAGCTTATCTGCCTTTGTGGATTGCCGTTCCGGCAGCTTTATCTGTCATATTAAAAAAGCGTTTTGGGACACAGGTGCTTCTATCCCTTCCGGCGTTATTAACGTTTGGGGAATATATAAGGGAGTGGCTCTTTTCAGGTTTTCCTCTTTTAACTCCGGCGCAAAGCCAGTTTATGTTTCCGGAATCACTGCAGATATTAAAAATAACGGGGGTTCATGGTTTAAATTATATTATTTATTTTGTGAACACCGCGGCCGCTTTATTGCTTCTTAAACAGCTGAATATAAAAGAGAAACAGAATATCACCGCGCTTGCGGTTTTTAGTTCGGTTTTTATATGCGCTGTTATATCGCCGTTTTTATTTAAAGACATTAAAAGTACCGGAAAGCCCTATAACGCGGTTATACTGCAGGCGAATATAGACCAGGATGTTAACTGGGATGTTAATTACAGGATAAAGGTTTTAGGGACAATGCAGCAGATGGTTAAAGAAGCTGAGAAGTGCGAACCGGATATTTTTGTATGGCCGGAAACGGGTTTTCCGGGTATGTTCGCGGCAGATGCTTTAGCGTCCGCGGAAATAACGGGCTGGACACAAAAACCGGCGGTGCATCTTATTGGTTCGGATTATTCGGTTTATAAAGACGGGGAGATGAAATATTATAACAGTATTTTCGCGCTGTCAGGTGACGCGAAAATAACAGGTAGTTATTCCAAATTCCACCTTGTCCCGTTCGGCGAATATGTACCGTTTGCATCCACATTTAAGTTTGTTAAAAAGGTGGTAAGGCGGTATGGGTATATTGGTTTTGAAAAAGGGGAAAAAATAGAACCTGTGCCGGCAGGCGCTTATAAAACAGCTCCGCTTGTGTGCTATGACGGGTTATTTCCCGAAATAAGCAGGCGGTTTGCATATAAAGGGGTGGATTTTTTCGCGCACCTTTCTTATGAAACCTGGTATGCAAGGTCAGCCGCGTCAGCGCAGATTTTTACAAATACGCTTTTAAGGGCTGTGGAAAATGACAGATACCTTGTACGTTGTGTGGCATCGGGTATTTCCGGTATAGTATCCAACAGGGGGGATATAGTCATAAGTTCCGGGCTTTTTGAAAAGGCCATGCTTTGCGGCAGGATTTACATTGATGAAAATCAAAAAAAGACGCCATACACAAAATATGGAGACTGGTTTCCGTTTTTAATGCTTATACTTTTAGGCTTTGCCGCTTTTCTTCAGAGGAAAAAATGATAACACTTATAAGTGACGTTGACGGAACCCTGCTGGGAGACCCGGCTGCGTTAAATGAGTTGAATGAGTATATTACGGAACACAGGGATTCTTTTCATCTTATTTATGCAACAGGAAGGGATGTAACGGAAATGAACAGGGGAATTTTTACCGAAGGCCTTATAATGCCGGATGCGGCCATTTTAAGCACCGGTTCGGAAATTTACACGGTTGAAAGCGGAGCTTTTCTGCCGGATGTTCAGTGGGAAAGTATTATTTCAGCTTCTTGGGATAAAAATAAAGTGGAAGAAGCGGCAAAGAAAGTGGAAGGTCTAATGACCCAGGGCAAGTCGGAAAAATTAAAAGTGTCTTATTTTATAGACCCTTCAGCCGCTGAGCAGATAAGGTGCAGGTTCCGGAAGCTTTTTAAAGAACAGGGGATAAAGGCGAAAATTATAATCAGCCACGAAAAGTATCTGGATATAATACCCGAGAACTGCGATAAGGGAAAAGCAGCGGAGTTTCTTATTAAAAAATTAGCTATGTCATATGACAGTTCTGTTGTGGCCGGTGACAGTGAAAACGACACAGATTTATTTGAATCTTTTTATCACGGCATAGTTGTGGGCAATGCCCGGCACGGGCTTAGGTTAAGCACTCAGAACAGGGATTTTTATATGGCGGGAACTGATTACGCGGCAGGTGTACTGGAAGGTTTAAAATACTACATGCAGAGGCTAAAGTGAGAGCTGCAAATAAACCGCTGATAGTGATTTCCAATGATGACGGGATAAAAGCCGCCGGGATAAAAGCTTTATATGATGAATTTATAAAATTTGCCGATGTGTTTGTAATTGCCCCTGAAAGCGAGAAAAGCGGGGCATCGCATTCGGTTACGATTCACAAACATTTAAAGGTTAAAAAGGTAAAATTCGGAAAATCCGCGGGATACAGTGTTGCCGGTACGCCGGCTGACTGTGTTAAACTGGCTATATTTAATCTGCTGAAAAAAGCTCCGGATATGGTGGTGTCGGGTATTAACCACGGCCCGAATTACGGGAAATTCATTATCTATTCCGGAACTGTAGGCGCTGCCACAGAAGCGGCGCTTTTGGGTATTCCGTCTGTCGCGGCATCCATCAATGATTATGAAAAAGATGCAGACTTTAAAAGGGCGGCTGTTGTCACGGCGGATGTTGTGAAAAAAGTCCTGTCAGGAAAGGTCAAAATAAAAAAATATTCACTGTTAAATATAAATGTGCCGGCGTCAGCGGTTATGATTAAAGGCGTTAAAGTCACGCATAAAGCTAATGACGAATTCAGAGAAAAGTACCTTGAAAAAAAGCATAAAGGCAAAACAGTATATTTCTGGCATGTTGTTGAAAGGGTAAAGGTAAAAGGGCCCGCTTCGGATATTGACTGGGTGGATGACGGTTATATAACTGTTACTCCGCTGCATTTTGACCTGACAGACAGAAATTCCCTGAAACAATTAGAAAAGAATTTTATAAAATAAAAAGCACGCCCTTTGCAGGGCGTGCTTTTTATTGGTATTTATTTTAAGCCGGTTTTTTTATCTTCGTGTTTCCCAAAGAAACCCTTCTTTTTAAAAGCGTCTTTTTTTGTTTCCATCAGAAGAATCAGCTTTTTATTCTGTTCGGGGGTAAGAATTTTTTTAACTTCCAGCATGTCATTTAAACGCAGTTTCATCAGGGCTTTCTGGCTTTCGGATATTTTATCGCAAGTGGCGTCAAGTTTCTTTGTGTCAGGGGCGTCTTTTTCAATTTCTTCTTTTTGTTCCATGAAAGTCATATGGATTTCATGCCTTAAATTCAGGGTTTTTTCGCGGGATTCGCTGCGCAGCTGTTTTATCTTAAGAAGCTGGTCCTGTGTAAGGTCAAGTTCTTCGTAAAGGTCAAAAATACCGTCAGCGCCTACAACGCCGGGACCGTTTCCGGGTTTGTCCCTGTGAGGGGTGTTTCCTGAAGCAAATAAAGGCACAGCTGTTAAAACCGCAATTAAAACCATTAATAAAGAAAACTTTTTCATGTAAATAAACCTCCTTAAATATTGTTTAGTATGCATAAGTCACATACTCTATATTTGACGGTATTTCATTATCGTATGTCTCGTTTGATTGCGCATAGGAATCATAAATGAATGCGGCAAGTTCGTCTTCCTGGTTTTTAGGGGCGCTTGTAAGTTTTAATAGTGAAAACAGCAGTAAAAGTGAGAGTGCAAAAGCTGTTATGGGAACAGGTTTTAAAAAGGGAATAGAAAAGCCTCTCTTTTGAGATGTAGATGCTTTTATATTACGGTACACCGCGTCAGGCACGGGTTCAAGAGTGTTCCTGAATATTGTCCTGATTTCGTTAATGGCATTGTTTTGTGCCATGCACGAAGGGCAGTGTTTTAAGTGTGTGGATATTTCAAGCATTTCTGTCGGCGGAAGCGCCCCTTTTTTCATATCGTAAAGTTTTTCTGTTACGTCTTTACATTTCATCTTATTACCTCCTTAGCCAGTATTTCCCGCAGTTTTACAATGGCCCTGCTTGCTCTTGATTTTACAGTTCCGGTCTTGGTCTGCAGGATTTCGGCAATTTCCTCATATTTAAAGCCGCCTATTTCGGATAAAAGCAGGACAGCTTTGTGGTCATCGTCAAGTTTATCTATAAGGGAATAGAAGGAAAGGTTGTCGGGCATTGATACCGTTGTTTCCGGTTCCATCTTTTCCAGTTTGTCCCTGTGAGTGGACTGCCGCCTTATATAGTCAATACTGCTGTTTATCGCCATGCGGTACAGATAGGTTTTAATATCCGAATCACCGCGGAAAGAGTCCAGGCTGTTGTGCAGTTTGATAAATACGTTCTGCGTGACATCCTGGGCGTCATCGCGGTTTCTAAGCATGCCCAGCGCCACGTTGTAAACGTACTTTCCGTGTTGCTTGTATATTTTATCCAGCCGGCTGTCCATTTATTTATGGGCTCCTTTAAAGCTTCAAAATTTAGACGTTTGTATCATAAATCCGGTTCCATAAAAGAAAGCGGTAAATTTATTAAATTATAACAGAAAACAAACGCATCTTTACCTTTAATCGTAGAGGCGCAGCATGTTGCGTCTCGCATTTGATTTTGGTGCGACAGTTGCGTTGTCTATGGGATTATGGTTTATGTATTGGTAGACGCGGGTCTTCAGCCCGCGCGGTTTTGATTTGGGGTTTTGTTCTGAGAACTGCGTTTTTTAAGGCGCGTTGTTTATAGAAAAAATGTCCCTGCTTCTTTCGGTCGTAAACTTGTTTCATTGCAGGGATTTACGCTCGCACGCTCGCTTCAACCGCGGGCTAAAGACCCGCGTCTACCATGACAAAACCAATTCTTCAAGCCGCTGAGCTGCCGAACTTCTTAGCTACAGTTTTATTTTGGATATGGGATGTGAATTATTTCACCGCTGCTTTGAATAACAAACGAAAGAATTGTGTATATTGCCGGGTGAAATTTGTTGTATAATACTTTAAAATATATCTCAAAGGATAAATATTCATTATGATACGGGGAATAGGGATAGACATTACAGATGTCAAAAAATTAAAAACGGCCGTAAGGCGTAATAAGCGGTTTCTTTTACGCGTGTTTAATCAGTTTGAAATTGATTACTGCTCCGGTAAGAAAAATTCTATGCTGCACTTTGCCGGCAGGTTTGCGGTTAAAGAGGCGTTTATTAAAGCGGTATCGGATGTAAAGGGAATTGCTTTAAATTCTATCAGCACATCAAACAACAAAAACGGAAAGCCGGAAATTCAGATAACTCCGGAAATTAAAAAGATAATGGCTATGAAAAAAGCAAAGAGTATACTAATTACAATTTCGCATACGGATACGGCCGCGGCAGCGGTTTGCATACTGGAGGGTTAAAAATGTACCTTGTTGATTCCGCTTCAATGAAAGCAATTGACTCTGTTGCAACAGAAAAATTCGGCGTTCCCGCATCCATATTAATGGAAAACGCGGGCGCGAATACTGTCACCGCAATGACAAATGAATATGGGGCGCTTGCCTACCGTAATATTGCAGTCTTCTGCGGCGCCGGAAATAACGGCGGCGACGGCTTTGTAATCGCGCGTCATTTGTTAAGTGAAGGCGCTGTGGTGGCGGTTTTTCTTACGGGTGATGAAAGTAAGATGTCCCCTGAATCAAAGCAAAATATGGAATTGGTGAAAAAGTATGGAATAGCGGTTGTAAAACTTGAATCGCTGGAAGATATTAACCGGCATAACCGGATGATAACATTAAGCGATATCCTGGTGGACGCTCTTATAGGCACGGGATTAAGCAGGGATGTTGACGGATTCATGGCGCAGCTTATTGTTTACATTAACACCCTTAATAAAAGGACTGTTTCTGTTGATATACCGTCAGGTGTTGACGCGGACACAGGCAATATTAATGGCGTGGCGGTTTACGCGGATTTAACCGTTACTTTTGGCCTTCCAAAAACAGGTATGGCAGTTTTCCCGGGGCACGCAAATACAGGCAAACTTGTGGTGGCGGACATTAATTTTCCGCCGGAATTATTATTACAGCCAAGGCCTGATGTCCTTGTAACAGCGGAGTTGATTGGCCCGCTTATGCCGTACAGACAGCCAAATGCCAATAAAGGCAGTTTTGGCCCCATATTTATACTTGGCGGTTCGCCCGGTTTAAGCGGCGCTGTTGTGCTTGCCGCAAAAGCCGCTTTAAGAAGCGGTGCGGGGATAGTAAACGTGGGTATTCCGGAATCGCTTCACGGTGTTGTAAAACCGGGCTGCGATGAAATGATTGTAACAAGCCTGAAAGAAACTTCAAAAGGGATGCTGGCATATTCTAATAAAGAAAATATATTAAAACTGTGCGCTGCCGCGAAAGTCGTAATAATAGGGCCGGGTATAGGAAGGGACCCGGAAACGCAGAAACTTGTAAGGGAACTGGTATCAGAGTTAAAAAAACCGCTTGTGATAGATGCCGACGGCATAAACGCTGTTGCAGCAGACAAAAACTGCTTGAAAAATAATACCAAAGATGTTATTATGACACCACATATTGGAGAAATGGCAAGGTTGTGTGGTATCGAAATATCCGAAGTAATAAAGGGAAAAATAAAGGTTTTAAAGGATTTTACCGCGTCTTTTGGAATTAATGTTCTTTTAAAAGACGGCAGGTCAATGCTTGCCGATCCTCAGGGAAATATGTACGTGAATACAACCGGCAATTCCGGAATGGCAACACCCGGAAGCGGTGACGTTTTAACCGGACTTATCGCGGCTTTAATGGCTCACGGAATGCAGTCGGTTCAGGCGGGAATACTTGGAAGTTATATTCACGGGCTTGCCGGGGACTTATTACTTTCAGAAACAAGTGAAGAAGGCATAACAGCAGGAGACATTGCTTTAAATATTCCAAAAGCTATTATGAAGCTTAAATAAACAGGAGGCTTACATGGTTGTCCCAATACTGCTTATTCTTATCTCTTTTCTTTTTATCCTTATGTGGGGCTGGATAATTTCCATTTTTTCCGCGAATCTGGGCATATCTAAAAAGATAGACGAACTTATAAACCAGCCTTTAACGGTGGAACAGAAGCAGGAGCTTGACGACCTGCAGCTGGATCTTGACATAAACGCGTTCAGAGCGCGTAACGCCAAAAGGGTTGTTTTAATTTTCTCTTTTCTGTATGTTATAGCCGCGCTGGCGCTTATCTGGGTTAATAACCGTTATGGTTTATATACCTATGACGGCCTGTTTTCTACGATTAAACTTACCATGCTTATTGTCATATTGTTTTTTGTGCCTTCGTATATCGGACTTGAACTTATCAGCAACACACAGGGCGCGTCTGACAACATAGGCGCACGCCTTAAATTTACGCAGGAATTAAAACCGGGAGAGGAAGTTGAAGTTTAAAAGCTCTCTTATATTACTTTTAACATCGGTTTTATTTGCGGCAGGCTGCGCAGGCATTCCTAAAGGCACAAATCAGATACTTGATTTCAAAATAATGCCTGATAAAGGGCTTGCCTCAGGCACCATTGTTTCAATTGAAGTAAAAACCACCGATATAATAGAAAAAGTTTCCGGCAGTGTTGAAGTGCCGGGTGCTTTTAAAGTTCCGTTAAAGTTTGACAGCGTTAAAAAAATATGGGCGTTTAAAGCCATGATACCTATGGGAATAGCAATTCCAAAAGGCGAATATACAGCCTGGGTGGAAGCGGTGGCAAAAGACGGCCAAATTTATAAAGCAGAAAAAAAGGTAACCACTTACTGAGAAAAGTGCGGCCGTAAAAAAAGGGGAAATTGAAATGCCTTCCGTAAATAAAAAAAAGAAAACAGCAAAGAAAAAAAGCACGGTAAAATCATCTGTCAAAGAACAGCAGATTCCGGCTAAAAAAAGCAATGCAAGTTTAATTGCGCTTATACTTATTTCGTCGGTAATCCTGACGGGGGTATTAATGGCCGTTGACCGTTTTACCGCTTGGGGAAATGATGAAAAACTTATAGACAGGGCGCTGGAATCCGCCGAAAAAAATGCTATTTATAAGAAATATCCGGAGGTAATAAAGAATTACAGTTATATCGTGAACCGCTGGGAAAATGATGAAAATTATAAAGATCATGTCAGGCAGGCAAAACTTGGAATTGCCAAGGCGTATAAGGACAGCCAGCAGTTTATTCCAGCAATTGAAGGGTATAAAGAACTAATAGAAGAATATGCCTCTGAAAAAGGCGATATGTATGCCTGGCTTATGCTGGAACTTGGGGAGTGTTATAACAGTATTCTTAACACAAATGACGCCTTAAAGACATACACGGAAATAACAAAGCAGTACCCTGACACGGACTGGTCCGCGGAAGCTGTGTTTGGAATTGCGGACGCTTACCGGAATAACGGCGATAATGGCAAGGCTATGTATTATTACAATAAAATAGTGGAAAAATATAAACAGGGTTTTTTAAGCGCCGAAGCGCTTACAAGCATAGGCAAGATATATGAAAGTGACGGAGATGACAAGCGCGCGCTGGAAATATATACAAGGGTTGTGAAAGAATACCCTGAAATAGTGACCGAATACGCTAAAATGAGGCAGACCGTCCTGAATGAACGCGTAAAGAACTGATATTTATGAGGGAATTTAAATTTATTTCCGAAATAAAATCCCGGATAACGGTTAAAGATAAGTCCCTGATAAAAGGCATCGGCGATGACTGCGCCGTAATAAAAGAAAACGGCAGAAATTTGCTGATTACCACCGATTCTTTTTACGAAAACACCCACTTTAAAAGGAAATACTTTACCCCCATGCAGATTGGCGCAAAAGCCGCGGCTATAAATATTTCTGATATATGCGCTATGGGGGGAATCCCGGAATACATGTTTGTGAATATAGGGGTGCCAAAAAAAGATTCCGGTAATTATGCCGGCCTTATAATGCGGGGAATACTGGCTTACGCGGAAAATTATGGTATAGTGCTTGCGGGCGGGGATACAATAAAGTCTGATAAGG